>CAZZPD010000014.1:0-24809 GCA_964655885.1 uncultured Candidatus Izemoplasmatales bacterium
TAACAGCACCAGCAGCTAATCCAGGAATGACTATATTCACCACAACATTTTCACCAAGTGAGACTACAGATGATGCATATCTAAGAATTATATTGGGTAGTACAACTGAATTCACACCTTCAGACCAAGTATATATTGATAATCTTGAATTAATTGAAATGCCTTAAAAATATATATACAAAAGAGTCGCCAATAAATTGGTGACTCTTTTATTAATGTTTTGTTATTATTATTTTTCATAAATTCAAATATGTATTTATTAACTTCAGCTTCGCTAATTATCATCGACATTTTTTTTTTGATAAAATAAGTGTTATAATTATTGTCGGTGATAATATGAAAATAAAAATAATATCTGTAGGCAAAATAAAAGAAAAATACCTGATAGAAGGTATTAAGGAATACAGTAAAAGATTATCAAGATATTGTAACTTAGAGCTGATAGAAGTATCAGATGAAAAAGCTCCCGAGACATTATCTGATAAAGATAAGGATAAAGTTAAGCAAATAGAAGGAGAAAGAATTCTTTCTAAGATTAATGATGAGTATATTATTACATTAGAGATAGATGGTAAAGCATTATCTAGTGAAGAATTAGCTAATGTAATAACAAATATTACTATGTATAATTCATCTAACATTTGTTTTGTTGTTGGTGGTTCTTTAGGCTTGTCAGAAGAAGTATCTAATAAAGCAAATCTAAAACTATCTTTTTCAGCAATGACCTTTCCACATCAATTAATGAAGCTAATACTATTAGAACAAATATATAGAGCATTTAGAATTAACAACAATGAGCCGTATCATAAGTGATTACAACCTTTGATTTAAGTGACATACCAAAGATATATAGATTTCTTTTTATACAAATAGTTTCATATAAAAATATAATTTTTCAGTCAAATCTGTTATAATAAAATGATAGTTGTGATACAAAAAAAATTTTAATCGACTAAATAAATGCGAACATAAAGAGGAGTGAACATCAAAATATGAAAGAGCAAAAAAACCTTTTTGGTGAAACAGTAAACAATAGCAAAGAAATATCTAGTAAAAAAAGAAAAAATAATCAATCCGAATCTGAGAAAGAAATTGATGGAGGAAAATATGATCAAAGGAATAAGTTGAATGATTTAGGAGGTGCAAGCTGGCTTTATTGGACGAAAACAGTAATTAACACAATTTATCCTTCAAATTGCCAGCATAAATTGCGGTCTGCTCATGGCGGGCAAAAACCCCCGGAACTATGTGCCGACCTAATAAGAGTTTTTACCAAGAAAAGGCAATTAGTATTAGATCCATTAGCAGGAGTGGGTGGCACCTTGTTAGGTGCATCATTATCAGAGAGAAATGCTATTGGTATTGAACTTAACCAAAAATGGATTGATATTTATAGACAAGTTTGTGAGCTTGAAGGTTTAGAACAACAAGAGTTTTATCAAGGTGATAGTAATAATATTTTGACTAATATTGAATCTGAATCTATTGATTTTGTTTTGACTGATGTGCCATATTGGATAATGGATAAAGTGAAAAAAACCAGATCAAAAAATGCAAGAGAGTCTCGATTATCAAAATTCAATGAAGAAAAATTACAGACCAAGGAAGAATGGCTTTTGGATATGAAATGCATTTTTGATAAAGTTGAAAAAACATTGAAAAATAAGAAATATATGGCAGTTTTTATTGGCGATATGTATTATAAAGGTAAATTTCACCTTTTAGGTGCAGAATTAGCCACAGAAATAGAGAAAAACAAGCATTTCAAATTAAAATCAGATATTATTTGGCAAGATAATTCTAAAGGATTGCATATTTATGGATATCCATTTGGATATATTCCATCCATTATTCATCAACATATCTTAGTTTTTAGAAAGGAAATATAAAATGATTGAAGTTCTAGTAAATTCTATCACTAAGAATAGGCATACTACAGATCTAGAGTTTTACAAAAAAATTGATTCTTCATTGTTGTTTGAATATATATTATATGGTGACAATATTTTGGAAGGAATTGCACTAATAAATCCATTTGTAGATTTCCTAGAACAGAATAGTTTTAAGTATAAATTAAGAAAAGTATTTTATTCTCCAATAGATGAACCTATTTATCTATTTTCTAATGGGAGATTCTATTTTTCTATAAAGATTAGTGGTTCATATGATAGATGGAATTTACCAGCGAAAATAGAAAATATAAAAAATTTTGTTGATTTACCAGATTATATTATATATTCACTTAAATCTAGAAAAGCGATCTTGGCTGGAGAAAATACAGATACAGCTTCAGTGGGGAATTCACAATGGCAAAGAGAAGGTAGAAAAATAGGTGCAGCTAGGCAAAATACACCGTTTATTTATCAGACTTTTTATTCTGGTAAAGATGAATCACAGGACACAATTAGAGAGCCTTCTGCTTTGCAGGTATATAATCAGTTAGTTTATTCTGCAAGATATAGAACACCTTCATTTGTTATTTACCTTTCAAGTAATTTTAAAAACGCAGATAACCATAGTAATTCAGTTGTTGGGAGGGATTTAATATCTAAATATCTTTTAGCTCTTATTGTTGAAGAATTTGATGATGAACTAAGTATTATTAAACAGCAAGTTGAAAAAGAGATTTTTGCGCATATGGTTGATTATATTACCGAAGATAAAAATAAATACTCTTTAACTGCCCCAAGAATAGTAATTGATTTTCCAATAATAAACAAAGAAATTTTGCACGATATGATTTGTAATCCTAATAAATTAATTGATAGTTTAGTATCTCATTGTGCATCTAATGATGATAATCAAATCATATATCTAGAGAAATTACTAGAATTTAACTTTTCGATGCAGAGCTTGTGGACTAGTTACAAATCAAAATCATATTTTTGTGATTTATATCATTATATTTATTCGCAACACGATTCTTTATATTCGTACTCACGTTCTTCAAAAATAGGATGGGTCTTAAGCAGTGAAAATATTAGATCGTTTCTATTTTCAAAAGGAATAACTCAAAAAGAAATAATCAGGCTAAATCCGGAATTAGAAATATTATTACTTCCTTTACGATTACATAAATATTCAAATGACAAACTTACGTGGTCTCCAGATCCAGAAAGCGGTGAAATTGTAGCTTTTTCTGAATTATTTAGCCTTGACATTAAAGGTAATAAAATAAAATCTGTTTTAGGAGTCTGTATTGTTGATCCGGGAGATCATTTTGATATAACTCAGAAGGGAGGCAAATTATATAATGCTTTAGCAGAATATGTAGATCTATTATTGATCAACAATAGTTATACTCTGCCAATTTTAAATAAATTTGTTAATAAAAAGTCAGGATTTATTCCAAAAAAGAATATATATAATTATACTCCAAAAAAAAATAATGAGGAATCTGCAGTGGTTTCTGTTTTTCTTTCCGGATCTACAATCAAGGGAGATTGGAATTTAAATTTTATTCATACGCACCATTCTTCATGGCAAGAATTAATGTTATATTTTAGTGATTCAGTAAAAAGATATAAGAATGATAGAATTTCAACGAAATTAGATTTAATTATGCAAAATAAACCTGATGAATTATTTAATGATATTTTTTTATTGGCTGAAGGGAAATACTCGTATAAGGATTTTTTTAAATCTGGTGAAGCTGCAAAAATACGAAAAGCTTTAAAAAATAGCAGACACTTTATTGCTGAAGAAAAAAAACTTTTGCAGGAAACAAGTAGTTATATCGATTGTTTTATTTGTTATATTGAGAATATCAGCTCAAATGAAGCGTTATTTAATGATATTGAAATTAATAATATAAAAGTAATATTAGAAGCAAAAGAATTTGAAAAAATCACAAAAAATCCTTATATTGTAATTGGTGTTTATTTAGAGAAACGCATAACTAAATTTAAAATATTTTATTCAGATGAAAATGATGAGTTTCTAATTAGTTCATTGGATACGTTAATATGAAATATATAGGTAACAAAACTAGAATTCTTGATTTTATTAAAGAATCAATGGATGATTTTGGAATTCCTCTGAACGGTACATTTATTGATATTTTTTCTGGCACCGCATCTGTGGGGTATTTCTTTAAGAAAATTGGATTTAGGATTATCTCAAACGATTTTATGAAATATTCATATATTACTCAATACGCAAGAATATCACTTAATAATGTTCCTCTGTATAAGGGGTTGCCAATGAAAGAATTTGAGAAAGTAACGGAATATTTACTAAATTTAAACCCTAAAAAAGGTTACTGTTTTGAAAATTATGCTCCCAGTGGCAAGTATGGTAGAAGATACTTTAGCGACATTAATGCAAAAAGAATAGACGCAATAAGAGACCAAATTGAATCTTGGTACTTAAACAAGAATTTAAATATGGAAGAATATTATTACCTTATAGCATCATTAATTGATGGAGCGGATTATGTAGCAAACATTTCAGGGACATATGGAGCTTATTTAAAAATCTGGAGATCGATGGCATTCAAAGACTTACCAATGAGAAGCATTGAGGTATTTGATAACAAACAAGATAATATAGTTTTTAATGAAGATGCAAATAAGATAATTTCTGATTTAGATGGAGATGTTTTATATATTGATCCCCCATATAATCAGAGGCAATATGCTTCGAATTTTCATGTTTTAGAATCGATTGCTGTTTGGGATAAGCAAGAATTATCAGGGAAAACAGGATTACGAAATTATAGTAATCAAAAATCAAAATATTGTTATAAATCACAAGCTTTTGATGTGTTGTCTGATTTGATAAAAAAATCAAAAACAAAATATATAGTACTTAGCTATAATAATGAGGGAATTATATCTCACAATAAAATTATTGATTTATTGAAAAATATTGGCCGCACAAAAATATATTCAACTAATTATAGAAGGTTTAGGACAGATTCTATCTCGGAGAAAAGGCAATATAAAGTGTTAGATGATAAAGTAAATGAATACCTATTTATTTGTGAACGAGTGATATAAATTTCGATGACAATGGATTTTTCACGTATTAGGTTAAATTCCAAACTTCATAATAGATTTACTGCAAAAAGATTTACGGAAAAAGATTTGTTTTCTTTAGCTGATTGGAAACAAAAAAAAGAAAAATCAAATAAAAGTTTCTGATGAATATACTTATTATTGCAATTCAACAGTAGAAATTAGAATAATTGAACATATAATAGATCATGGATGTGCAAAAGTTATCAGAAATCCGGACTACTGTAAAGTATTTGAAAAAGTGAATTTGTCCATAGCTAAGACAAAATAGAATTAAGATTAAATTAATAAAAAATGGAAAATTGAATTCAAATAAGATTTAGATTCAATCCCTCTAAAATAGGAGGGATTGTTTTTAAGTTTTAGAGGGATAAGGGCGTTTTATTGCTCTTTTGAATTTAATCTTAATAGTGAATTTCGATTAGCAATATTTCATATCGTGTTGATTAGAGTCATATTAAGTAATATAATAGAAACGATTAGCATGGAGGATTAAAATGAACAGATTAGATTTTGAGAAATGGTTAACAATAAACTATCCCCATTTAAAGTTGGTAACAATAAAAACGACTGTTTCAGATGCGTTTTATATATTTAATCATGATTTAGGGATAACATTTGAAGAAATACTTAAAGGGAAAAAAAGCTTAAGTCAATATAGAGAAGCTATTAGAATTTACCTTATTAGAAATGGAAAAAATCCTAGAAGCAGACCTTCAGGCTATACATCTCATTTGAAGTATTTAATTGAATACGCTAATTCCTTAAGCGAGAATAACTTAAATTATTATAGTAAATCTTCTATACGACCTTTACAGCAAAAAAAACGATATATTAAAAAGACTTCAAAAATACAAAAGACTTTTATTATTAACGATTTAGATGTTGAGGAAGCCTATAAAAAAGTAGAAAATGACCCTATATATGGTGAGGAAAACAAAGCGGTAAAATCAATATTAAATAAATTTTCAAGCCACGAATCTTTAGATGAGATTATATGTAAAATCAGTGTAATTGATGTGACTCACTCAACTCATGTTGGGATACACAAGAAAAAATTCTCTTTAGTTGATTTAGCAAAGAAGATTAAATCAATTGCTAATATTGATCAGAGACTAAAACAAGGTGATATAAGCTTAATAGATGAAATTGCAAACATCAATGGAGTTAATCTGCTTTCTTTTGCCTCCAAATATTGTGCTTGTCATAATCAAATGATATATGAGAAGGATGATTATTATAAATTTGATAGTGTTGTTTCTAAAACTATAAATTATAGAGGTAGAAATTACAAAATATATAGTAGCATTCTAGATGAAATAGTGAAATCTAATAAATTATCTAATATTAAACTCATAAGAAAAAAGATAGATATCTATTTTTGGTACAGTAATAAATAATTTAGAAAAGCCAAAAGACTTTGAAATGGCACTTCCTTTTATTCTGCAAATAATTATTATATACTTTTTGCATAGGAAGTGATTAAGATGAATGAGATTAAGCATTTTATTGTAATTGCGAAGTGTGGTCATGTCGGTAGAAACAAATATATTGAAAAAGAGCTAACATTTGAAGCTTTCTCAAAAAAAGAAGCAGCGAGAAAAGCGAGGAACTATCCAAGAGTTAAACATCATTGGAAGGATGCTATTGTAGATGTAATTGAAGTTGAAGAGGAAGAATACTGGAGAATAAGAACTAAAAACTATTCAGATCCTTATTTTCGAGTTCATAACATTCAAGAACAGAGAATATACTGTGAAAATATCCATGATAGCGTGAAGGTATTTTTAAAAGAAGAACATTCAAAAGCTGACCGAATATCTAGGATAAACTATTTAATGAAAAAAAGAAAAATTGATGAAAGGATATCTATGATATTATAAAAAATTATAGTAATTGGTGACACAACATGCAGAAAAGTAACATTATAGATGTTTGCAAGACAGCAGCAAACCTAAAGTATATCAGACAAAATAGTTTTTTGACCCAACAAGAATTATCAGATATTCTAAAAGGCACACCTATATATCTAATAAATAACATTGAGAATGGGGAGTTTATTCCCACATTGGAATATATATATGATTTTTGTCAATACTTTTCAGTAAGCATTGATGAAGTTATTGTATCACTACTTTAGTTTATGCTATCTATATGATATAATTGTGCTGTTAGTTGTAGATCTCCTATGTTATAGGTTAACCACTTTAATCTAAGGAGGTTAATTATGACTAACGACAATGTATTCGATCTAGATTCCATTGGTAAAAACATAAAACAGGCTCGTCTTGAAAAAGGTTTAACCAGAGAACAGTTTTCTGAACTAACGAATGTTAGTACGAAGATGGTATATAATTGGGAAGAAGGATTGAATCAGCCCACACTTGAAAGATTTGTATTAATCTGCCATGTGTTGGGTAAATCTATGGATAGCATAGCACGTATGTGATATGCTATCCTTTTTTTTGAAACAGCACTTCCTTTTAAAGCTTATAAATAAGAGGTACACTATAGATAATCATAAAGTTTTAAACATCATAATTAAAAACAGGATTTGAATAATCTATAAAAAGGAGAATAAGAATGAATATAAGATTGAAAATTGAACAAAGCGATAAGTTGAACCAAGATGAGCAAGATTTAATTAATATTATTGATGATGGATCTGTTTGTCATGTGAAATTAACAACAAATGTATTGATGATAAGAAAAGATAATAGAGATGAAAGATTGCTAGGGTCAATTGATCGAATTAAAATGATTGTTTCTCTTGAAGAAGGTTGTGTTATCTTATTCGGGAATATTCAATGTTCATTCAAATCGCCTTATGGGGGCAGTTTCTATATTAAAAAAGTCGTACAAGATGGAATTTGTGATTTTAAAGCTACAGTAGGCGTTGAAGCTGACGTAACATTTTGTAATAACCCTACTGATAATCCAGAGATGAGGAATATTTTAGAAGAAATTAAGAATCACCCAGATTTTGTATTTAACATATCACAATTTGACGATTTTATGGAAATATTTGGATATTACAAACAACTATCTGATGAACTAAACAACAGTGCGTCATATGATATACAAGGAAAATCCAAACCATATTTTTATATCCCAGTAAATGAAAAAAGATTATATGATGCTGATGGCGAACTTTTGAATGAATATAAAGGATTTGAACCGATTGAAAATAATAACGGCATTATTATTGGTTACAAATTAGAAGAATATTCTTACGAAATATTATCTAACTCAATAAAAGAAAATGTTAAAGAATTAGTTGATATAAAAATTCAAAATGGTAATAATCAAATTAAAAAAATCAAATCAATGCAAGAAGACATATATTTAAGTAATCAAAAAGAAATAAGCCATAAAGGTTCACAAGATGTTCAACATCTTGAAGTTGTAAATATTTTATCAGATAAATCTACAATTATTATATCAGTTGAAAAAGAAGAAAATATGGATTATAGATATATTAACTTATATGATATGGGGCAGAAAATAAAAGTAGATTCAATTGAAAACTCTCTTAGACTAATTAAACAAGGTAATTCGGGATCTGCTACACAACTTATTGGATATTTAATTGGTGAAAAACCTATGCCAAACAATAGTCAGGTAATCAAAGCTAATACTTTAAAATACATTGAAAATTTAAATGATTCACAGAAAAAGGCTTTTCTAAAAGCTATAGATGGTTCTCCTGTTACGCTAATCAAAGGACCTCCAGGAACTGGTAAAACACATGTTATAAATGCGATTTCTCAGTATATTACCAAAGAATTGAAACAGAAAGTTGTTATTTCATCCCAAACACATGTAGCAATTGATAATGTACTTGATAAATTAATGGAAAATCATGACATTGTTGTACCTAACAGAATAACAAACAGAAGAAATAGATATAGCGGTAACGAAATTGATAAAACACTTTATAAAACTTGGGGAAGAAAATTTCTCCAACATAACACATTAGCAACAAATAAAAGATTTGCTGAGAAAGTTATGAATGAAATGAAAAACTTCAAAGGCGATCAAAGATTTAAATTCTCAGAGAATATAGATGAATCAGAATATTCTGTAATTGGAGCGACAACTACCACAAGTGCAATTGCTGGAAAAAAAGGTACTGAATTACTGAGAGAGTATCAGTGGTTAATTATTGATGAAGTCTCAAAATGCCCAATTACTGAAGTTTTAAGGTATCTTCCCTATATTGAAAAAATTATAATGGTTGGTGACGATTATCAATTATCTCCATTACTTGAATTTAGAAGAGAAGAAGTTGAAAATTTACCAAGTTATGATGAAGAAAAATTTGATATATTAGAAAATATGTATCAAAAATCAGTCTTTGCAGATACAATGGAAAAAGCTCGAACTGCAGATAGACTTGTTGAATTAGATATAAATTATAGATCGGTTCCTGATGTTTTAAATGCTTATAATATATTCTATGAATTCAAATTGAAAAGCGAACGTTTAGATATTAATCCAAACATAGTTAAATTTAAAGAAAAAATGGACTATTTGAATAATTTCGATATCGCGTTTGTTTATGTAAAAGGTGGAAAAGAGATTATCGAGGATCGAACTAAATCTAGATATAATGTAGAGGAACTAGAAGCGACTAGTACATTTCTAAGAAATTTAATAGAAAATACAATGAACCCAGAAAGGGTGAGCGTAGCAGCTATATTTCCTTATGGTGCTCAAATCTCAAAATTTACTTATGAAAATAGGGAACTAATCAATAAAGCAAAAAAAGTATTTAGCAATTTCGATGTTGATACTGTTGATGCTTTTCAAGGAAAAGAAAGCGATATCGTAATTGTAAATACAGTAATTACAGATTCAAACAGACGTAATTTTCTGTCAGACTTCAGAAGAATTAATGTATCAATGTCTAGAGCAAAGGACAAACTAATAATATTTGGTAATTCTAACGTATTAGCAAGATTAGATATGAATGTATATGATGGGACAAAACGCAAATATTTTAAAGAGATAATTCAAGACATAAGAAGAAAAGGCATGACGATGGCATATACTTCAGAAAGGGGTATTGAAATTGAATCTAGAAGCGAGATTAAGACTAAGATTAAAAAATCAAAATAACAAAATGATAATTAGGTATAATACATTTGAAAAAGCTTCATTTGATCAATACCTTATTGCAAGTATTTCTAAAAGCACAAGCTCAGAAAATGTTGCAAATAAATATATCAATGATATTACGGGAGATGGAAGCTTAAATCTACATTTTAAAAAAATGTATGAAAACATTCGGGTTCTAGATGATAGTGATATAGAAAAAATACTTTCTGATAGTTTGTACCCTGTTCTAAAAATAGATGCTAGCAATCGATACTTATACTACCCTGAACTAAAAATCTCAATTATGAAGAATAAACTCTATGAAGGGAATATATCTGATAATGAAATGTTACCTAAATTGTTAATTCCCGAAGGTGAATTTCAAAGTTCTGATATAGAACCCGGGAAAGAAAAACAGGATATAGATACTTATACTGTAAAAATCAATGATGATAAAATCCGATTACAACTTTCGAAGAACATCACAATAGATATTTCCAATGATTTATTTACCAATATTGTTGATATCCAAATTAAGAATCTCAAAGGATATAAAGGAGATATCCGATATGATATTGATGGTAAGCAATGGAATATTATGTCTAATTCAAAATTAAATGAAATTGTAAAAAAATTAGAATATACTTTTATATATAACGGAGATCATTTTCTTATTACAAATACATATCTAAAAAAAACAATAGTAGCTCAAGTATATGGAATTTATTTATATAAGGAAACTATATATGATTATGATAGAAAAAATAGAAATTATTGCGAAGTAGTTGTTAATCACCTTCTTAAAAAAGACTTGATAAGTACCTTCAAAACAACAAAGCTTATAAAAATTTTAGATAGTTTAAAAGAAGTTGATACACAAAAATATTTAAACTATTTACTTGGGATTAAAGAATCCAAAGATCTTACTTCACTTGGTTTTGATTTAATACATAAAAATGTAGTTTCTAATTGGTCAGAAGAAGCGATAAAAAACTTTGTAAAGTATATGAAAACAGATCAAGAGTTAATATCAGCTTACAAGGTAAGTGGAGGTAATGATTTTACTATTCCTCAATTATATAAAATATACAGAATACAGAGAACTATCCTATTAGAAGAAGATTTAAATAAAGTTAAAGAATATTTGCATGACCGTAAAGGCAAGATAGATGAGATGAAAAAAATTATTGGTGAAATCACGCTATCTGGTCGAAGAGAGAAAACAAGAAGATTAAAAAATAATCAAGATGTAAAAAAATATCGAAGTTTAAGCCATGAGCTTCAAGGACATTTTAAAAAGAATATTGAAGAGTTAAGCGATGAAGAAATTAATTTGCTCTATCAAAAAGTTTTAGAATACCAGAGACTTGATACAATAATGATTAAGTTGATTGAAGAAAATCTTTTATAAGGGAGGTATTGACATGGGAAAAAAAGGAGGAGTATCTGGATATACTCGCAGCCAAGAACAATTGGATAATTATGCCAATCAAAACAATCCAAATAATGATGCTTATCAAGAAGATTTGGATAATCATTCAGATCAATTAAACCCGAATAACGAAGAATATAAAGGAGATAAATAATTACTGAAACACTAGAAATTTTCTAGTGTTTTTAATATTTTTCAGAGCTTTTAAGAAGGTCGAATTATTCGATCTTTTTTAGTTTGATATGTATTTATTATTAAATTGCAACTAAAAATGTTACATCGAACCGTATCACAAGTTATTGTAGCCTTAGGTATAAAAAACAAAACAAAGCCAAGAATGGCTTTGTTTTTCTATTAACAAGCAATACATTACAAAATTACTTTGATAAGCAATATTTGATAAAGTTATGTTTATTTTATATGTTTTTAGTTGTATAATATTATTAGTTGAGGAATTATTTATATAGAGGTGCATTATATATTTATAATTAATTTAATATAAGTATAAATAAGTGAGATTTTAAAGAAAGTGTAATGATGATAATCAATAAAAACAGTCTAGGAGGCGTTATTTTTGAAAGATTTTAGTCTAGAATTTAATGATGCAATACGTAATGGCAAATGGCTAAACATTAAATATAATAACGTCAAAGAAATTACAAAATTCTATGCTGCTATATTGGATTTTGATATCAAAGATAAAACTCTTTTTGTAAAAATGTTTAATTTGTCCAAAGGTAAAGATGTATTGAGCAGAAACCAGGGATCGAAATCAGAAGGAGTTAAGATATTCGTCAACAAAATCATTAGCTGTTCCGTGCTTCAACACATTATTTATAAAGCACCTGCTGGTCTTATTGAAAAGCTGGATTCAATGAAATTTATAAAGAATTGGATTAATACATCTCATGGAGAAAAGCGGATATTCAATTACTATATCCAATGTCTTCATTTTGATGTGTCTCCTATTATCACAAATGAGTTTTCCTTAGATAAAGTTGATAAGAACATATTTTGCAAATCACTTGTGTATGTTCCTAATATAGATCATTTTTATAATATTCTTTCTTCAGTTACCAATTTTGATAAGAAATTAGATCCTGCAAATGAGACTAGTATAAGTTATTCATTAAACCTACTAAGCATACGTAGTCCAAAAGGTACATTCCCAATTCTGTATCGCGACTTTCACATTAATCTAGAACAACGAACACTGGAGTTAGGTTATGATATTAAAGTAAATAGAAGTATAAACATAAAAGACAGAAATTATCATATAAGTACATATTTAGAGATTGAAGAAAAAGACTTAGTTGACATGTATATTTCAAAGCTGCCCAAGCTCAAAGATTTGATAAGCAAGAATAAGAGGATAGAAAAAGAATTAATTGATACAACACCAGTTCTTTTTACATTGCAGAGGAATCAGATTGTCAATATCGATGATGAATTGCTTGAAATTAGAGATAAGCCTAAGAAAGGACACTCTTTCAACGCCTTCTTCGGAAGACTAACCAATCGAAACAAAGGCAAGAAGGAATTTCCTATTTTCTTATTAGATGACCACGTAAATATTGATCAATTGCGTGTGATTAACAATTCTCTACGCATGCCAGTTACATATGTTCAAGGACCACCCGGGACAGGTAAGACAACAACGATTCTAAATGTAATCATATCATATTTTGTGAATGAGAAAACTGTTTTATTGTCATCTTATAACAATAAACCAGTTTCAGATGTTTATGAAAAACTAATCAATATTATCTATAAAGGAAAATCAGTTCCATTTCCTGTTTTGCGTTTGGGAAATGTTGATAGGTTATTAGAAACATTGAATCAAGTTATCGATACATACAATCATGTGAAGAACATTAAGATATATGAAGGCACTCTTGATAAACTAAAGTCAACTCAAATCGACAATCTGAAAGATTTCTATAAAATTCTAGATGACTATGAAGAAGTAGTTGAGTTGAATGAAAAAAGAGATAATTTAAGATTGATTCTGGAACAAGCAAATAAGGTAGACAGTAGTTTATTTCAATTTAATATTGATATTGAGGCAGACATATCTAAAATAGACAACGAACTAAAAAGGATAGGAACTGTACATGATGAAAAAGCGTTAGAATTAATGACACAAGATTTCGAAGAATTTAAAAAATGGCTTTATTATAAATCATGTTCGCATTATCAAAAAATCAACGAGGACGAATACCAGAAGTTAAGAGATATTCTATTTTCTGAATATGAAAATGAAAAAGATATTGTTAGAGCTTTCAATGCATATATCTCTATAGATGCAAATTTGCAGAAATTATTGAAAATATTTCCAGTAATCATAACAACAAATCTATCAACAATAAGACTCGGATCAGCAACAAGCCACTTTGATCTCACTATTATCGATGAAGCAGGACAATGCAATGTTCCATCATCATTGTTGCCAATCTCGAGAGGCGAAAAGCTCTTGTTAGTTGGAGATGTTCAACAATTAAAACCAGTGATTAGTTTGGAAGATCCAATTAATAGGAAACTAAAGCAGATTTTTAAGATTAGAGATGAATACGATTATACAAATAACTCTATCCTTTCAACAATGCGAGAAATGGATTCAGTTTCTTTAAAGGTGTTGTTGCGGTTCCATTATCGATGTTGCGAGAAAATTATTCAGTATAGCAATAAAACTTATTATTCGAACAGATTAAAAATCAAGACGATGTCCAATCACAAAGGTAATTTGATTTTAGAAAATATCCAAAGTTCCAAATTTCAAAAAGAAAAAAATACAGCAATAGAAGAAGTTCGTCAAATTGAAAATATATTGAAAGAGAATCCAGACAAGGAATATGGAATCATCACACCATTTAAAGCACAATCAGACTTAATTAGAAACCAGTTATCAGGAAAATATCCTAACGTAGATATTGGAACAATACATAAATTCCAAGGCGGAGAAAAGGATGGAATTATTATCTCATGTGGTATCACGAAAGCTACACATCAAAAAACTTATGATTGGCTAAAAGGAAATCACCCTTTGATTAATGTTGCTGTCACAAGAGCTAAATCCGAATTAAGAATACTGGGAGATCTAAAAGCTATTAAGAAACTGTCAGATAAAAAAGATAATTTCTATCAGTTAGTACAGTATGTACGCTCGAATGGAGATGAGAAACTAATTGAAAGTAATTCTGATGATTCTAATATAAAACATCTTGACTCATATTTCGAAAAGCAATTTCTGGACACAATCAATATTGCTATAAAACATTTCGACAATTTGAGGTTAAATAAGAAGGTGAAAGTATCAAGTGTATTATTGTCCGCAAAGGATTCTGATTTCGAATATTTTACAAAAGCTGAATTTGATTTCGTGATTTATTCTGGTGAAAAAGTCATTGCAGTTTATGAAATTGACGGAAGAGAACACGAGAATAATCAAGAGACTATTGAAAGAGATAACAAGAAGCAGCAAATATGTGATCAGGATGGAATCTTATTATATAGAATTAAAAACAAAGATGTAAAGAATTATGAACTGATTAAAAGTAAGTTGTTTAAATTAATATCGAAGTAAGTGTGAAAGAAATATTAACTTGAAAAGATTTTGGGTAAAGAATCGCTAAAAGATATAAAATACAAATCTGAAATATGCAGATGTAATGATGTTTGAAATTTACATTAAAAAAATATAAACACAGGAGAAGGATATGTTAACAAAGAAAGCATTACTAAATAAAATAGAAGAACTACATATAAATTACAGTCACATTACAAATTTTGATGAATTGTACAAAAAAATTATGGAGAGCTATCAAGATTCAAAAGCGTTAATTAACGAACAAATTTTGCAATACGATAAGAAAATTGTTCAAAATAACGCAATTGTAGATTCAAGACTTGATGATTTTAGGAGTAAAATAGATAGGGCTATTGATGAATCTTATGAAAGCAACAAACAATGGCTAGATGATCAAAAGAATACATTTGAGAGAACGAGTCAAGAATACAAAGATAAGCTTATGGAATTGTCAAAAGAAATTACTACATCAATAGACAAAAAGTTGACAGATAAAGAAATTGAAATTGCTGAACGTATAAATCAAGTGGTTGATAAACAAAGCATTACTTGGGCTGATAAAATGACGGAAATAACCAGTGAAGTAAAAAATGTACTGGATAAATATGAACTTGATATAAACGAAATGATCAATATTCTTGTTACTAAAAAGATAAACGAGACGTTAATAGAAGATATTTCATCAAAAGCTAGCAAAAATATACTTCACGCCTTTAATAAAGCTCTTGTAGAGTTGAAACAACCCGAAGTTGATAGTATCATAGATGCCATTAGAGGCATGCTAAATAAGCAATTAGGTGTTGTTATTAAAGAAAAAGAAGTTAGAAAACCAATAAAACCTATCGCAGAAAATGAATTGTTTCATAAAAATCATGATAAATTAAAAACTTGTATAGAAGCTAATACTGAAGAAGCACCGATTATACCTATGATTGTAGGACCTACTGGTACCGGTAAATCAACAGCTGTAGAACAAATTGCTAGAGAATTAGGATTGCATTTTTATATGGCTAATAGAATTCAAAACACATTTGAACTGGTTGGGTTTGTTGATGCATCTGGAAATTATGTAACTACACAGTTTTATGAAGCTTTCACAAAAGGTGGCCTATTCTTATTTGATGAAGTAGATGCATCCTCGCCCGAAGCATTGGTTACAATTAATGCTGCAATAGCACAAGGTTATATGGCATTTCCTGGACATCCAATAGCAATTGATATGCATCCTGATTTTAAAGTGGTTTGTGCAGGTAATACATTTGGTACTGGCTCTACTTTGCAATATACAGGTAGAAATAAACTCGATGCTGCAACATTGGATCGTTTCATGATTATCCTTTGGGACTATGACACAGAATTAGAGAAAAAACTAATCAAGGATAAAGAATTATTGGAGTTTTGCTGGACACTGAGAAGGGAATCTGCTCTAATCGATGAAACAGTTATTATTTCAACTAGAGGTATTTTAACTTTGGAGAAAGTATTTGAACACAATAAAAAGACTAAAGCCTTTAAAAATGAAGAGATATTAAAACTAAAATTCTTCGAAACAACTAAGAAGAATCATCTTCATGAAATCATTCGAGGCGTGGGTAAGACTATGCATAAAAACTCATATTATAAATACCTAGAATCTCTAGTAAGTTAGTTTATGATAACAAAAGTATTTGAGAATTATACATATACTGAAATCCAAAAAGTTAAAAAAACTATAAAAGAAACAGAATTAGAAGATTATTATGATACGGTGAATAGAACTGAGCGCGTATATGAGCCACCAACCGGTGTATCACACTGTTTGCACTGTGGTACTAAGTTAAGAAGCACAATGTGGAAGTATAGTTCGAGCGGAAAATATTTATGTCCAAATTGTTGGTATAGAAGAACAACTTATTCGCAAAGAGAAGCATATAGAATACAAGCACAAAAGATGTCTACGGGTGGTTATAGTTATAAAAATATTACAGATAGAATTAAAAAGACAAGAACTGTAATAAAAAGTAAAATAATAGAAGTTGAAGAACCAGTAACAAGAAACGGTAATAGAATAATCTTCCCTATTGATATTGAATATAAGACAAAAAACAAACTATTATCTATTAAACTTCCATCCATTCATGAAATAATTGACGGAAAATATTTCTCGAACTTCAAAAGTCAGTATTTTAAAGATGACATGATTAAGAATGATTGCCAATGGTTTAATATTGATTCATACCAAAGCGCCATTCAAAAGATCACATCAATAAGACGCTCAAAGAATAGAGAAAAAGTTCAAATATATAATTTAGGACCGATCCCTTACAATGAATTTATAGTTGATGAAAAACAAACTCTTGAAGAATTTGTTGATGTGGTTGGTTTTTATCCCAATGTCCCAGCATTTATTCAAGGACACCCTTTAAATATGTATAATAATAAAAGGAAGAATATAGTAAATATTGACCAAGTAGTTACCATATATTGTAATTTAGCGTTGGATAGCAAAGCTGATTATGGACATTATAGAAATAGGGGAGTAATTATTTATAATCTCATAGAGTACTTGATTGATAATAATTATAAAGTCAAACTCAAATTATTGGATGCTTCATTTATCGATGGTGAAACGATCGTTCAAGAGTTCCAGCCATTAGTTTTGAATAATATAGATTTAAAGAATTCAGATGTTTATAAGCTGAAAGATGAACAAAGAAAAATAATGAGTTACTTGTATAATCTGCTAACCTCGTTGTCTTTTTATAGAGTTCTTTTATTGGAAAATAAAGCTCATATAATTAAAAACAGCAAATTGAAAGAACAATGGTTTGATGGGTTTGGTTATTGTATTAAAAATAGTGATTTAAAGAATATACTAGAAATTAATGATGAAATCATTATAGGTAATCCATTTGAGCATGGAGTCAACGGTTTATTTCTAGATGATGATTTTAGTAATTTAATGGATTCTATAGGTGTTAAGAACAGCATATACGATCAAAGTGAAGAATCAAGTGAAGAAACAACTGATTTTAAATCAATAAAAGAATTAATAGAAAAAAGGGAAATTACTAAACTAATACATGTTACAGCGAGCGATAACATTGCTTCAATCAAAGAGTTTGGAATACTGCCTAAATCAGATTTGGAAAATCAACAAAAAAAGTTTCATCAAAATGATTTTCAGAGACTTGATCATCATACAGATGCCATTTGCCTTTCTGTAACAGAACCTAATAATTATTTGTTCAGTGAATTTTCAAAGAGGAACCCCGGCATTGAATATCAAATTATTGAAATTGATCCCAAAATACTTTATGAACTTAAAGATAAAAAAAAGGATATTAGGAAAATTTTTTCTGATTATAATGCTGCATCTAGATATTCTAAGACTAGCGAAATAGATATGAATATCATGTTTCAGGATCGCATCAGACGAAAAGCTAAAATACATACTAGAGAGGGCAAGGATGTTTATCACCCAACTAGCGCTCAAGCGGAAATATTATTTTTTGGTAAGATTCCAGCAAAATATATTCTTAAGATAATGAATTTTGACGTAAAACAAATAGAAAAGAAAAAATCAAAGGGTAAAACAATTGCAGCAATTTGTCGTGAAATAGGAAACATAAATGCACAAAAAATGCATCAGATATTAGTATCTAATGGTTACCTAGAGTCAAGAAACCTTAATGGCAAGACTATATTTGCTCCTACAAAAAAAGGAGAAAGCATAGGTATTTCAATACAAAGCAGAAAATCAAAAAAGGAGAAATATGTTGTTAATGTATATAATGAAAATGCAGAAAAAATTATTAAAACATTAATTTAAAAAAGGAGTTAGTATGAAACAACCAAAAACGACCAAATTAGCATTTATTGTGAAAGATAATAAGATTTATGAAAAAGAATTTACATTTGATTTTTTTGGTGGATTTGCATTATCACAAAAACAAAAAACCATTGAAGCATTTCATCATGAAATTTCAAAAGCGGGAATAAATCAAATTTTAGAAATATCAAGAAAATCAATAAATCCAATAGGTAATGCTTTAAGCGCATTTAATTTAATGATAACCATAGATAATAAAAAATATCCACTTGAGTGTATGTATCAATCCTCAAAAGTTTTTAATGATAATTTACAATACATAGAAGCTATGAATTTGACTCCTTTAGAAGCAAAAAAATTGATTAAAACCAAAGTAAAAGAAGAAAAATTAATTTTGACAGGATTTAGATGTTTTGGTATTGATTTTCCTTTAATGCCTAAAACTATTTTTTATGATTACATATATGTTCTTGCATTATCTCAAAACCCGAATATTGGATCTCAAGTAGTTAAGTATTATTGTTTTACTGATGTTGAGTTTAACCACAAAACGCAATTTGCATCTCAAGCAAGATCTTGTGCAATATATAAATATTTAGTTGAAAATAATGTCCTGACCGAAGCAATAGAAGATTTAAACAAATTTAAAGAAATCTATAACAACACCATTGTTTCTTATCAACTATCTTTAGATTTATAGCTTGCAAACATATTTCAGATTAATCAATTATTTAGAAAATTATACTTGTTCAGGAGAAAATAAATGCCAAAGTATGTTAATGATCTAGAAAATACAGAAACTTCACTAATAAATAGAAGAATAAGCGAAAGCGATAAACTTGTAAAAAATATCGTTTATGATGATGAGTATGAAAAAGAATATTATTTGGAAGTAATAGAATCTGTTGAAAAACAATCTAAATACCATTTGACGGGATGGCATCATTGGGAAACGAATTATAGTTTTGTAGACTGGAATAGATTACTTAAGGAACCATATTTTGGTAGTGTAAAGGAAGTTGGTGCATCTAATCGCATCTATATTGGCAAACAAAAGTATTATGATATTTCAAAAAGCTGCTTGTATGTTTTTGATTGGAGATCATCTTTTGGAGATTTATATTATAGAAGAAAGAAGCATTCATTTATTGAAAAAAGGCCAGTAGAAATCGAAAGTATAAGAGAATATAATAAATACTCATATAATGAAATGCTAAATGAAGAATACGAGGGTTTTTTAAAACAAGTTTTAAAGGAAAAAAAATCAGGGTTTTTAGAAGATGTCATTCAAACGATAGATGAAGCTCAAAATGATATTTTAAGATCAATTAATTACAGAATTGAAATAATTGAAGGTGGACCTGGAACAGGAAAAACCACTTTAGGTCTTCATATACTTTCATATAAAATTTATGATTACACAAAAAAGAGTCGAGAATATCCAAGACTATTAATCTTAGTGGAACACTTGGAGTTTAAGGACTATATATATAACTTATTAGTCTCACTTGATTTAATTGGTAAGAATTACCACAACACAAAAGTGTTAACACACATGGAATATAGTAAGGAATCAGAATTTTTTGATTTCATTTTTGTTGATGAGGCACAGGAACTGACTACTTTTCTTGGTGAAAAACTATTAAATGAAACTCAAAACAGTAAGCTAATTTTAAGTATTGATTACAATCAAAAATTAAATTCAAATAAAACATATGATTTTCTTAAATACTGTCAAGCTAATTCAATAAAAAATAGAACAAGAAAATTACTTAAAAACTATAGGAATCCTTATAGTGTTGTAAAATACATCAATAAATTAAAAAAAGCAAACCAACTACCTAAAAACCTAAACAATAATAAAGTATATTTTTATTTAAAGAATGATATATTAAATTGGAAAAGAGTTATAATACATTTTATTAAGGAAAGAATCAGCGAAGAAACAGCAATTATTGTTGATTCTTGGAATATTGGATTGATAGAATTGCTTCTTACTTCAGAAAACATTAATTTTAGTAAAAATCTAAAATTCGATTTCTCTTGCGATATAAAAATATTTGTTTTAACATATGAAATGTGTAAAGGTTTTGAATTTGATAATATTATCTGTGTGAAAGATAATACTTTAGACAATAGAGAAAAATATTCAACAGAATTATATGTTGGTGTATCCAGAAGTATAGGCGATGTATTGGTGATTTCAAACGACGAATTAATACAATTTAATTCAGAGTACTACATTTTTGCTGATAATGAAGTTGACCTTTTTTATAAACTTATTTTAATTTCTTCTAGGGCAATACTTGATAACATTTTTTTAGGAAAAAGATTGGATTTAATATATTATGTAAAAAAACTTGAAGAAAAGGATGTTGAAGATTTTATAAGCAATATGCAAACTATCAAGGCGGACAAGTATATTAAAGGAAATATTGAAGATTACTATCCATACGTTTCAAGCAAATTTATTGAAGACATAATGCGAAGAGATGAAAAATGTATTCCTAAAATTATACCGTTTTTAAATGAAAACAATAAGAAAATAGTAAAAGCTTGTGAACCGTTTTTACAAGATATAATAAAAAACGAGTTAATGACTTATCAAAAACTTGCTAATGTTTATAATCCAGAAAAAATATTAAAGGTTGTTAAATTAAATTATAATAACAATATATATGTGAGTGATAAATTTTTTCAGGGAGTATCCAAAAAGAATCAAGAAATAGTTAAACTAAATGTTAACAATTTACCGTATTTATTACTTCAAAAACTTATAATTAATAATATAATTAGTTACCATGATTTAATCAACTTGAATTATGATAATGAATCAATCTACAAAATTTTGAAAGAGAACTTGATGGAGTATTTAAATCAATCATACCAAGAGTACTTAGTTGATATGTTTCAAATGATTGGCATTAATAAAATAGCTAATTATATAAGAGAAAATGATATACGTTTTTTGAAGGATAAGAAAGTATATAAATATCTAAAAGATAATCATAAAATATTAAAAGTTCATATATATCGCATTTTTTTATACTCTGGATTACTGGATATTGAGATGTATATCATTTTAGGTTACTCAAAAGGAGTTAAGGATTCGGACTATTATTCTAATGAGTGTTTTAAATATTTGCTTGAAGGGAAATACGTATTGGAAAGTGATATAGCAAGAGTTTTTCAAAATATTAATGTGAAGAGGCAAATTAGAATTTATGCAATAGCAAAACTAAAGGTTTTCAAATATATGAAGTTAAACAAATATACAAAGACTATTCTCAAACCAAAAATATAATTTCAATTAGTGTTGTTATATCGAAATTAATGATTACTTTAGAAAACTGTATTTTTGGAGTGGTATGGAAACCAAACAGTGGTTACTTAAACAATCATATGCATACAATAATTAGTTGCAATAAAAAATATTATAACGTGCGATAATTTTGATTATTGGACCGATATATTTATTCTATTATTTTTATAATTCAACAAAGGAAGCTTTTAGAGCTATTAAAAAATAATATTCTAAATGAAAGGAAATGTCAATCTAGATAAATGCAATTAATATAATTTAGGTTGATAAAGGATATTATGGAAAACAAGCAAAACTTAAAAGATATAGGTTACATTATTTTTCTTTTAAATAAAATGAAAACTAAATATAGTGAGACTAATGATTTTGAAGTTCATCCTGCAGGTTCACGATACCTGTTAGGGCAAACTTTAAGACAGATTATATTACCTAACTCTAGTATATTTATTAGTTATAAAGCCGATGTTTTATGGAAGAAGCTAAGAGCTGAATCAAAAGACTCTATGTCTGATTATGTAAATCAAAAACGAGTAATTAACGAAAACGATCATCCCATACCCGTTCTTATCTATAAAGGGGCTTCGTCATCTTCTGTACCTAGAATACTTAAAAAGAGAGACTATTTTAGTTTTCGTCAAGTTTTTCATGATGAACATATCATTCCAATTAAAATGATAATTGATGAACTTTTTAAACTTGAAAATCCTGATTATGATAGTGTAATGAGAGTAATGAAAAAAATATGTATTTGTCGTATGTTAAAAAGTGAAGATAGGAAAATCAAAGAACACTATAAAAGAGATTTTTCTAGAAAAGATGTTATAGAGAAGTTATATTTAGGATATGGTATTTATTTAAAAGATTATGAATATCCACACCAAGAATATCTTATTGAAGATAATTTTGAAGATAGTATTCATTTAGCGATACCTGAAGAAATCGTTATAAGATATTTACCACATCCCGAAGAATACGGGGATTCATTAATAGAGTTGCCAAATGGAATGATAACAGATATTTATAAAGATGAATCTAATAATATATATACAATTACAAATGATAATAAGTTAATTAGATATGTTATGATATTACAAGAAGCATTTGCTGAGGAGATATAACGTTATCTAAAGATATGAAACTTATATAAAGTTGCAACTAAAAATGTTATAACGAACGTTATCATAAGTGAGTGGACCGATAAATTAGTTCGTGCAATGTTGATAAAATGAAAAAAGCTTAATTGATAAGATAGAGGTTGATATTTGCTTACAAGTTAAAAAAGAATATTTAGCATCGAAAACTCCTAATTAGAAGGAGTTTTTCTTATTAACCGATTAGGACGTCTAATAACTATGAATATAAATTTTTTTTATATTACGAATATATTATGTGAGTATTCTTGTGATATAATAGTTTCAATATTGCTAAAGTAGATACAAGAGGTAAGTGTATGAAAATTGAAATAGGTGAAAATCTAGTTTATTCATGGTTAAAACATGTTAAAGAATGTCAAATTGTCCAAACTAATTGGAAAGTATCGTCTCATTGGACAATGTCTAACATTGAAATAATAGAGAATATTATTAACAAAACAAGAGCTTATTTTGAGAAATATTACAAGATTGAAATCTTCAAAGACATATCTACTCAACAATTTATTAAGCAAGCAGAAATTGATGTCTTAGGTATTTTATTTGAGGAGAACTCAATGTTTGTTTATGGGGTAGAAATAGCTTTTCATGAACTTGGTTTAAACTATGGATCCAAAGATATCACGGTAAATAAAATAATCAATAAGTTAATAAGAATGTCTGTTTGTGTAATTGGTTATTTTAATATCTTTCATGGAGAATTGGTGTTCGCATCGCCAAAAATCAGTGATTCGATATTAAATTTATTGAGCAACAAAATAGAAGATCTAAATAGAATATTTATTGAACTTGGTTTAAATTTTAAATTTAGAGTTATATCAAATGATGACTTTAATAGTTTAGTTTTAAACCCGATATTAATTGCTAGTGAAGGCATATCAGACACTAATGAATTGTTTGTAAGAGCGTATCAAATGCAAAACTTGTTCACACAAAAAACAACCCGGCTTATAAAGAATAATTCAAATTGTAAAAACCCTAAAAACACTAAACTTATTAATGAATCAACATTAACCCTCAACGAATTGAAAGTTGGAAGGATAGTTCAAACAAAGTTTAGAGAAATTTTATTAACCAATGTAATAACAGAAGAAGAAATATCTAAAATGCAGAATATAGACTACTCAAACGATACATTTGGGATTAAATACCCCGTCTTAGTAAAGGAAGGTAGTATTTACGAGAAAGTAAGATATTATATTAAGCCTATAAAGATTTTTGATGAAAATTATTATATATGTTCACAATGGTTTAATAATAATAAAGGTAGATTGCTTGATTGGATTAAAGATAAAACGAAATAATATGTTGTTGTTAAAATTGTTACAACGAGCCGTATCAAAAATAATTGACAAAAATGATACATAAAGCATAACAAAGCCCTTTTGG
>CAZZPD010000015.1:0-24591 GCA_964655885.1 uncultured Candidatus Izemoplasmatales bacterium
GTTTGCCATAAGTTCCTCCTACTTAACCGCATTTGCGCCACCGATAATATCATTAAGTTCTAATGTTATCTGTGCTTGTCTTGCGCGATTGTAAATTAGATTTTGTTTTTGGATTATTTCTAATGCATTATCTGTTGCATTCTTCATCGCTGTCATTCTAGCTGCGTGTTCTGAGGTTTTTGCATCTAAGATAATACCATATAATGTGTTTTCTAAAAATATTGGTAGTAATTGACTGATTACTTCTTGAGTGCTTGGTTCAAAAATATAATCACTTAATAGATCTGTTTTATCGGAAATTAAATCGGTTATTGGTAAGAGAACTTCTTCTTTGATCTCAGATGAGATTGAATTTATATAGTGTGAATAAATCATCACAATCCTATCAACGCCTCTTGCCAAATATAAATCTATGAAAGCTCTAGACATCGCTTGAAAATCAATAAATTTAACATCATCTCTGGAATTAATCGATTCATTGTTTAATAGAGGATGCTTTTTTCTTTTACAATAACTAAATCCTCTATACCCTATTGTTCCAACGATATATTCTTGTTTTGTTTTGTGTTTTTCCTTTAAGAGCGCTTCAAAATACCTAATAACATTAGAGTTATAAGGTCCAGCAAGCCCTCTATCACTAGTTACTAAAATATATCCAGTCTTTTTAATATCTCTTTCCTCTAATAGTGGATGAGATAATTCTGGATTTGAAGATAAAACATCTTCTAACAATTTACGAACATGGGACTTAATTGGAATAAAAGCTACGTGCTTCTTTTCAACTCTTTTCAGTTTAGAAGCAGAAACCATGTTCATTGCTTTAGTAATTTGTGAAGTTTTTTTAGTGGCTGTTATGCGATTTTTAATATCACGTAATGATGCCATTTAAATCTCCTTTTTAGATAAAATCATTTACGAAATTATCTAGTAAATTATCTAGTGAGTCTCCTTCAGGAAGACTCTTTGTTTTCTTCATTTCTTTGATTATTTTTTTACCTGCTTCATCTCTAGTAATAAAATCATGAAGTTCTTTTTCAAAACGATTAACTTCACTTACTTTTACTCTATCTAAATAACCCTTAGTTAATGAATAGATACTGATAGCTTGTAATTCAAAAGGTAAAATATCATGTAACCCTTGTTTAAGAATTTCAACAGTTCTTTCACCTCTATCTAAACGAGCTTTTGTTGCATCATCTAAATCAGACCCGAACTGAGTAAATGCTTCAAGTTCACGATAACTTGCTAAATCAAGTCTTAGTGTTCCTGATACTTTTTTTATTGCTTTGTGTTGTGCAGCTCCTCCAACTCTAGACACAGATAAACCAGGATTAATTGCTGGTCTTACACCTGAGTAGAATAACTGAGATTGTAAGAAGATTTGCCCATCTGTAATTGAAATTACGTTTGTTGGAATATATGCCGAAATATCCCCTTCTTGAGTTTCAATAATTGGTAAAGCTGTAATCGATCCTCCGCCTAAAGCATCACTTAATTTAGCTGCTCTTTCTAGCAATCTAGAATGCAGATAGAATACATCCCCAGGAAAAGCTTCTCTTCCTGGTGGTCTTCTTAAAAGCAATGAAAGTTCTCTATAGGCAATCGCGTGTTTAGTTAAATCATCATAAATGATTAATACATGTTTGCCTTCAAACATGAATTCTTCACCCATTGTAACACCTGAGTAAGGTGCTAAGTATAACAATGGTGCAGGATCACTTGCGCTAGCTGCAACAATGATTGAATACTTCATTGCATCATATTTTTTTAATGTTTCGTATACATTAAGAACTGTTGTTTGTTTCTGACCAATCGCTACATAGATACAGATTACATCTCCACCTTTTTGGTTAATAATAGTGTCTACTGCAATGGAAGTTTTACCAGTTTGTCTATCGCCGATGATTAACTCACGTTGTCCTCTACCAATTGGTACAAGTGCGTCTAATACTTTTAATCCAGTTTCTAAAGGTTGATTAACAGATTGTCTATCAATAACACCAGTTGCTTTTCTTTCTATTGGTCTAGTTTTCTTAGTTTCAATTTTGCCAAGTCCATCTAATGGCTGCCCAAGCGGATTAACAATTCTACCAATGTATTCTTCACCAACACCAACTTCTAGAATTCTACCCGTCGATTTAACTTGGTCTCCTTCTTTTATAAGAGATGAATCATTTAGAAGAATCACACCAACATTATTTTTTTCTAAGTTTTGAACCATACCATAAACACCATTAGGAAAAACTAACAGTTCCCCTGCCATAGCGTTATCTAGCCCATAAACTAATGCGATTCCATCACCGACAGAAATTACTGTACCAATATTTTCTGTTTTTAGGTCTTTTTCATATTTTTTTATCTGCTCTTTAATTAAAGAACTAATTTCTAAAGGATCTATTTTCAAAAGTTCCACCTCTTATTCTGTCAAACTAGATTTGATATCGTTTAACTGCTTATTAATTGTTTCGTCGATAACATTTCCTTCAAATTCAATTCTAAAACCACCAATAATATTCCTATCGATAATTTCCTCTATTTGAATTTTTCTGTTGTATTTTTCTTTTAATTTATTTTTAATCTTATCCAAATTTATCTTATTTAAAGGTTTATTAGAAACAACATTAACATTCATTATTTGATTCAGATTATTTAGGATATCTTTATATTCTAAACTAATAGCTTCAATTAAACTGAATCTATCATTATCTACTAAAACCTTTAAAAAATTAAGCAATAATATATCATTTACTACTTTTTCTAAAGTTTGTTTTTTATCTAGTCCTGAAATCTTAGGATGGGCAAAGAATTTATAGGTATCTTCGTCTATACCTTTAACAAAAGTTTCAAGTATATTTAAAAAATCTTTTCCTCTTTTTTCTTTACTTGCAAGTGAAAAAACAGCTAGAGCATATTGATTCGCTATACCTGTCATACTTTTTCACTTCTTTCTAAGTTTTCTACAACTAAATCTTGATATTTACCATCATCAATTTCTTTTTCGATGATTTTAGATGCCATAAGTGTAGCTAAATTTACAGCTTCTTTTTGAATGTCTGTTTTAGCCTTTTGTTTTTCTAAAGCAATTTCTTGTTCGGCTTGAGTAACAATATTCTTAGCTTCTTCTTTTGCTTTAGATACAATAACTTCTCTTTCTTCCTCACCGCGAAGTTTAGCTTTTTCAATATAATCTTTTGACTTAGCTTTAATGTCCTTATATTCTTCTTCAGATTTTTCTTGTAAAGCTTTAGCTTCTTCATTAGCTAGTTTAGCTGATGTAAATTCTTCATCCATTAAATCTTGACGTTTCTTTATAAACGCAGTGATTTTAGACCAGAAGAATACTTTGACGATGATTACCAAGAATAGAGTCGCACCTATTTGAATAGCAATATCAAGTAGGGTTGATCCTAGTGCGTTTTCAATAACTCTTTTAACGCCTTCAATCATTTCTGGTATTCCAAGAAACATAAAATACCTCCTTTAAAGGTAGCTTGGTAAATTATCTTGCAAAAATTAATAAGATAGCAATTACTAATCCATATAAACCTGTAGTTTCAGCTACGGCTTGTGTTACTAAAGTTGTTACTAAAATTTTACTTTGTGCTTCTGGTTGGCGTCCAACTGCTTCAGCTGCTTTACCTGCTGCGAAACCTTGTCCAATCCCAGGACCAAGACCACCGATAACAGCGATACCTGCACCTAGGTATGCCATACCATTTGCAAAATGTTCATTGTATTCAGTCGCAAAACGTATCACTGAATTTAAAATTTGTCCAAACATAATTTCCTCCTATATATTTTTCTATGCCTCAGCGGCCATAGATAAATTAACTGTTGTTAACATAAAGAATACAAATGCTTGAATTAATCCGAAGAAAATATCAAACATTCCGTGTAGTACTATTCCGGCGAATAATCCACCGACCCATCCTACTAAGCCATAAACAATCGCTGCAATAACAGCTCCACTCATTAGGTTAACGAATAAACGAAGACCCATACTAAATGGCGTTGAAAATTCACCGATAATATTTATTGGAATCATAATTGGAGCTAACGGTTTAACCGGTCCAATTAAACTATTCATTTTATCTTTTAAACTGATATATTTAAATTCTGCAACCCTCATCATGATGAATGTTAATAATGAGAAACTAAGCGCTACACCAATATTTGATAGAGGTGCAGTAAAACCTAATAATGCAGAAGTATTTGCTAATGCTAAAAATACGATTATAGTAAATAGATAAGGAGCAAAGAATTTAAATTTTTTACCTTCGATATATCCAGATAAAAACTTATTAAAGAAGTCCACTATTGTAACCATTAAGAACATAAAACCTTTAGGTGTTTTTGCTGGATCCATTTTTTGAATTCTCAAACCAGCAATGATAAAGATAATAGATAAAAACCCTACAATCACGAGCGTTGAAACTACTGCAGGGGATATTGGACCAATTAAATCAAAGTTCATTATCTTCATCTCCTTTTTTAGCTAAGATTAAAGCAGTTGGATACATAACAACACTAAAAGTCATAATACCGCCTAATGTTGCAAATATATTCCAACTAGGTTCGGTATATGCAACAAATAAAATTATACCATAGAATATATATTTTACAATATATATAACTATAGTATTAGACTTTATCTTTTCTGGATTATTCTTAAATGTATTTTTCATAATACGATAATTTAATGATTGCATCATTAAAACTGTAGCTACACCTAAAATATAGCTAACAACCAATCCAAATTCTCTTGTAATAAAATAAAGCACTAAAGATACGACTATGGATACCGGAAAACAAATCAAAAATGTAAATTCTATTATGTTAGCTTTTTTCATTCTTTTCCTCCTTAGCAATGTTCTTTAGCACTCGTTTTATAAAGTTAATTAATCCAGCAAAAAGACCTAAGAATAATAATACATAAGCTAGTATCATTCTTTCGCCATCAAATAATAAGTTATCAAAATATCTTCCTAAAAAGAAACCTAATGCCATCCCTACGAAAGTTTCACTGAAAAAACTAATTACCATATTAATGGTAATAATTACTGCTTTATTGTTTTTTTGTATATTCAAAAAATCAACCTTCTAAATCATGAATTTTTCTTACTCTATTTACATGTCTTAAAGCATCTGATTCTTTTGTGTTCATGTATATGTCTAAATATTCTTTGACTTCTTCTATCGTATTTACTCTTGATCCAAATGCAATTATATTAGCATGATTATGATTTTTCGCTGATTCAGCTGTGAAAGCAGTACTTACAACTGCAGCTCTAATTCCTTTGACTTTATTTGCAGCTATACTAATACCTAATCCAGTGCCACAAATAACAATGCCAAAATCAACTTCTTCACCAACTACTCTATGAGCTACCTTAGCAGCATAATCAGGATAATCGACCGGTTCAGGTGAATATGTTCCTTCATCAATAACCTTATAATTTTTACCCATTAAATATTCTCTTAATAATTCTTTATATTCAAATCCAGCATGGTCTGACCCAATAGATATTTTCATAATATGTCTCCTAACTATTTTATCATAACAATTATAACAAACCTTTACTGTTTTTACAACAAAAACACATATTAGAAAGAGACTTAATTGTCCCTTTATAATTAATATTTTTATTATAAATAAAACCTTTTTATTTTGTTATTGTAACTTCACCTTGTCTTAATGTTTTTCCTGTTGTTAAATCATAAACTGTAGAAGGAACACTTGTTAAGTCTTTTCCCTCTATAATATAGTCTACTAAATCATAAAATTTTAATGCATCACTATACTTAATAATTGCTGGTTCATTGCTTAAGTTTAAACTTGTAACAACCATTGGTCCATATCTGTTTAATAATTCTAAACTAACTTGATTTCCAGGTATTCTTATCCCTACTGTTTCTTTGTTTGAAGTAATTAATTCATTAACTGTTTCATTCTTATTAAAGATAACTGTTAGTTTTCCAGGCCAATGATTCTTAATATATAGAGGTATCTCTTGATTATCTTTTATTAGACTATTTATTTGTTCATAATTAGCACAGAGAATTACCATAGGTTTTGAATAATCTCTGTTTTTAATATCATAAATTCTTCTTATAGATTCTAAATCGTTGTATAAGCACCCAATACCATAAACGGTATCAGTTGGAAATATAATTATTTTATTTTTTAAATCCAAATTAAGATAATCATTATTTTTGATAATCAAATTAATCACCTTCTACAATTTTTAATATTTCTTCTGGTTTATCTATAATGTAAGAAGCTCCTTCTTTTTCAAGTTCAGGTCTTTTTCTGAATCCCCATAACACACCAACACTTGTTAGATTTGCGTTGTTTGCTGTTTGAATGTCTGTGTTAGTATCACCAACATATAGTATGTCTTTTTTATCCAAATCTAATTTTTTAATCATATCGTTCAAAGACTCTGGATATGGTTTTATTCTAAACTCTGGTTTCTTGCCGTATACAAAATCAAATTCAAAATCTTTAAAATAATGACTAATTACTTTTAACGTTTGATGATGAGGCTTGTTAGATAAAACATTTACTTTTATCCCTTTTTCTTTTAGATTGTTTAGTAAATCTACGATTCCTTCGTAAGGTTTAGTATTTCTATTATGTCTAACTTTATATTCTTCCATATAACCTTTTTTGATTGAATCAAATTCTGCTGGATCGATTCCACCTTTTTCTATACAAATTGATATGGTTTCATCAATCCCTCTACCAACAAAGATTTTATATTCATCTATAGTATATCCTTCATAATTATGTTTTTTAAGAGAAGCGTTTACGCTTTCTCCTATGTCTTGAATTGTATTTAATAAAGTTCCATCTAAATCAAATATTACTGCTTTATATTTCATATTTACTCCCATAATGATAGTTGTTTTTCTAAAATATCTTTTACTGGTTTATAAGTTAATCTATGAATATCACATAGTCCAATATTTTTAAGTGCTTCTATATGTTTTTTTGTTGGATATCCTTTGTTGTTTTCAAAGTCATATCCAGGAAATTTTTTAGACATTTTAACCATATATTCATCTCTAATTTCTTTGGCGATTATTGAGGCTGCTGCGATTGAAGCTGACAAGGTATCTCCTTTGATTATTGCATCAAAGGGGAGACTAGCTTCCTTTAAAGGCATTGCATCACTTAAGATATAGTCTGGTTTAACATCCAGCTGCTTTATAGCTTCTAACATAGCTAATTTAGAGGCTTGATATATATTTATTTTATCTATTGTTTTTTCATCAATAAATACATATTTTATTGCCAAAGCTTTTTCTTCTATTTCTAGCTTTAATGTTTGCCTCTTTTTAGCTGATAATTGTTTTGAATCATTCAAACCAATAATTGGATTGTTTGGATCTAATATTACAGCACAAGCAACTAAAGGGCCAGCCAATGGGCCTCTTCCAACTTCATCAGTTCCAGCAATGTATTTAAATCCTCTTTTCCAAAGATCTTTTTCCAATTTATACATCTTGAGCGTTTTCAAAAGTTATCCTTCCCAATTTAAAATTTCTTAAGTCATATAAGAATAAATTGATTACTCTATCATAATCAATTCCTCCACCAGATATCTTACATCCTCTTCTTAAACCTATTTGATCCATAATTTCTATAGGATCTATCTCTTTTTCTATAATAATTCCATATCTTTCTTTAAGTTTATTAGGATAATGTTTAGCTAAGAATTTAATTCCATAAATACACACTTCATCTAGTGGTAATATATCATCTTTTATTGAACCTAATAACGCTAAATTAAAAGATACTTCTTCGTTTTCAAATTTCGGCCACAAGACACCAGGATTATCAAGTAATAATAAGTCCTTCTTAGTTCTTATATAACTTTGAACTTTTGTTACACCTGGAATATTACCGGTTTTAACTTTATTCTTTTCAGCCAAATTATTGATAAATTGAGATTTGCCTACATTAGGTATACCGATTACTATCGCTCTATATGATCTAGCTTTCATTCCTTTTTTTGCCTCTTTTTCAATCAAAGGCTTTAGAATTTCTAATGTTTTTTTATAAACAATATTTAAAGCATTGCCAGTTAAGGAATTAACAGCAACGCAGTTAATTCCTTGTTTTTCATATTTTAAAACCCATTCTTTAGTTTTGGTTTCATCAGCTAGATCTGATTTGTTAAGTATTACTAATTTTGGCTTATTTTTTATGATATCTCCCAGCATAGGATTTCTAGATGATTCAGGAATTCTAGCATCAAGAAGTTCATATACTATATCAATTATAGGTAATTTTTCTTCAATTAATCTTCTGGCTTTAGCCATATGACCAGGAAACCATTGTATTTGTTTCATATAATCACCCCTTAACTAATTTCACAAGTGTTATTTGATAATCTTAATATTACAACTCCAACCATATCAGAGATTTCAACAAGACCGATTAATCTCGAATCATTCGAAATCCTTCTATTATCTCCCAAAACATAATAGTATCCATCAGGAATTGGGTCTAAATCATAATAATACGTCGAGCTGCCCACATTATTTTCTTTCCATTCATCATTTACCCAAACACCTGTTTCATTAACAACCAATTTATCTCCAGGGACAGCGATTAATCTTTTTATAAGATAAATAGTTGATCCTGGATTTTCTTCAAACTCAAATACTACTATATCCTCATGTTGATATTCATCAGTATATTGTATGATGACTGGATCTAAATGACAAAATGTTGGATTCATAGAGTCTCCATCTACTTGAGCAAAAGAAAAGAAGAATCCATTAATTATTATCACAACAACTAAGAATATTGGAACAACACTAAATATATCGCTTATATTGTATAGTTTAAAGAATTTGTTATAAGAATCAATTTGTTCTGATTCAGAGAAAAATTTTCTTTTTTGATAATTTAAAATTAATAAAATATATGTTGCTAAACTCAGAATTATTATTACTATAAAGAAAAAAGAAAACATTTGCGCAACCATTGGATTTGGAACATTATCAAAAGACCTATTTATATTAAAAATAAAAAACTTATTTGATTGTGAAACAAAAAATAAAATAATACAAATAATAATCAATGTGAAAAAACTGATGATCATTCTAGGTGATTTTTTCATCAGTTTTTTATTATTTTCAATTATGTCATTTACTTCTTCTGTCTTTTTCTCTTCGTTCATGTTATTCAATACTTTCAAATATTTTTGCTAGTTGTTCAAATTCAACTAATACAGTTCTTGGTTTTGTGCCTACATTTTCTGATACTACGCCAAATTTTTCTAATGTGTCTACTATTTTTGTACCTCTGTTAAACCCTATACCAAATACTTGAGTTATTTTATTTAAAGAACATTTTCCTTGTTCAACAACATAATTCGCTACATCTTTAAATAATTCATCAATTTGATCTATGCTTTCTCCAGTTGCTGCTAGAACTGCTAAGCTTTCATGTGTAAACATATATTCTGGTTTTGCTTGAGCTTTAATAAATTCTGTTACCTTTTCAATTTCTTCAGGAGATAAATATGCTCCTTGTAATCGTCTTGCTCTACCGTTTTCAGATAGTAACATATCACCTTTACCTAAAAGTTTTTCAGCTCCAGTCATATCTAAAACAACACTTGAATCCGTAGATGATGGTACTCTAAAAGCAAATCTTGTAGGTATATTTGCTTTAATAGCTCCTTTTAAAATGTCAGCTGAAGGTCTTTGTGTAGCTAGTAGTAAATGAATCCCTACCGCTCTAGATTTTTGAGTTAATTTAAGGATTGCATCTTCTACTTCATTTCCTCCTGATAATAATAAATCAGAAGCTTCTTCAACAATAATTACAATTCTTGGCATTTTAACAAAATTAGTAGCTGAACGTCTTCTGTTATAGTAATCTTTAACGTTGATTGCTTTAAATTTCTTAAGTGTATTGTATCTTTCTTCCATTTCATTAACCATATATTTTAATGACTCAACAGCTATTTTTGTTTCATCAATAATAGGTGTAATCAAATGAGGAATATCTGCAAATTGCTGTAAATCAACTTTTTTAGGGTCAATCATCATCATTTTAACTTCATCGGGTTTGTTTTTAGAAATTAATGAAGCGATAATTGATGCAATACAAACTGATTTACCTGATTGTGTTGACCCAGCAACAAGTCCATGTGGCATTGATTCAATGGATGTATATACTGGTAACGCATCAATATCTAAACCAATTGCTAGTAATAGAGGGTCTTCAGAATTCAAGAAGTAATCATTATCTAAAACATCACCAAAGAAAACAGATTCTCTTATTTTGTTTGGAACTTCAATACCAATTGTATTTTTACCAGGAATTGGTGCTTCAATTCTAATCGAAATGGCTGATAAACTCATTTGGATATTATCAGATATTGATGTGATTTTCTTGGTTGGGACACCAGAACCAAGTGATATTTCATATCTTGTAACTGTAGGTCCTTTTGTATAATTTGTTACTTCGCCTTCAATTCCAAAAGACAACATTGTTTGATTGATAATATCAATGTTTTCTTTTATCCAAACGGGTTCTTCTTCTGTTTTCGCTTTTGATTTCTTGAACAATGATACTGGTGGTAGCTCATATTGATTGTAATTAAATCCAGGTTCTTGTGACTCAACAGGTTTTTTATCTTTAGGAACTACTGGTGGAGTATATTCTTGATACTCAAAATCATCAGAGAAAGATATCTCTTCAATTTCTTTATCCATCTCTTCATTATTTTCATATATGATTTCATCGTCTTCTTTTTCTTCTTCAATGATTTCAGAAACAATTTCTTCTTCATCATTTTCACTAACGATATCTTTTAAAACATCTAGTTCATCAATCTCATGTTTTTCTTCTTCAATTGTTTCGCTTGCGGTTTTAAAGAATTCATCAACAGAAACTGCTTTTGTATGATTTTTAATAATGTCTTCTGGAGATATTTGTATTTCTTCTTCAGGTTTTTTATGAAGGTCTTCATTACTTAATCCTTCTTTTGAATATACTTTATCTATTGATGAACTATCGACTCTCATAAATTCATAGTATTGATGTCCATATCTTCTTTTAGCTTCTTCTTTTGTAAGTTTTTTCTTAGATCTAAAAGCATCATATTTTTTATCTATATCCCCTTTGCCTTGGCGATCTTGAGGAATGACAACATCATCTTTTACAACCTTACCAAAAATAGGAGATACAAACTTGTTTCTCAAGGTTTTTTTATCTTCAATTTTATTTATCTGCGGAATAAAAAATTCTCTATTGTCTTCAGTTCTTGAATATCCCGGGATAATTCTTTCTGGTTTTCTCTTCTTCTTGAAAAACATTTTATTCCTCGCCTTCATTAGCAATCTGATCTATTTTTTGAATAATTTCTTCTTCGTTATCTTCATCCTTAAATATTGCTTTACTATATATTTTATTTGTTTCTTCACCAAAGATTGTAATAATATACTTACATACTTCTTTAGTAACCACAACCGTTGTTGGTTTAATTGCCAATCTTCTAAACCAATATACCGGGTTAGCATAGTTTAATACAGCTTTTGCTCCAGTATAAAGTGTTTGAAGTTTTAGTTTCCTAGTAACTTGCATTAGTTTTGAATTACTAATTTTTTTCTTAGTATTAAGTAAATCAATTAAACTAGCAATACGATATTTTTTAAATAATTTAATACCTTTTTTATTCATCAAATCTTCTAAACGTTTTGTTATATAGTGACTTAAATCTAACAATTCTTCAATAGATAATTCATAGATTGGATATCTTGAATCAGGAAAATAGTATCTTGCGATTTCTTCAGTTAACTCAATACTTAAATCAAGTGCAACTTTAAAATATCCATTATCAGTTAACTTAACTGTTTTATCTAATTGGTTCTGTTTTGATTCAATCATATCATATACAATTTTATCGTCTAAAGGAATGCCATGAGACATTCTAGTTTTTGCTTTTTTTCTTTCGTTATGTGAAAAAAATCCTACTAAAGATAATATTAGTAAAATAATACCAGTTACTAACCCTAATAAGAAATATCTTATATCATGCCATGTGGCTTGCCAATCAATTTTTAAGAAGACATATTGAAAAGTAAATAACATATTGAAGTAGTGCATATTCATCTCTCCTATCACATTAAATTATATCTTATTTAGATATAATAATCAATTGAAGAAAGAATTTGCATAAATTGATTTAATATGAGATAATAACCGAGGTGATAAAATGGAAAAATATTTAATAGCTTTAGATTTAGATGGGACTATCCTTTATGATTTTGATTCATTATCTGAAACATTATGCGAATTCATGCATAAACTGCAGGATTTAGGTCATAAAATAGTCATCGCAACCGGTAGACCATTTAGAAGCTCAAAATTTATATATGAGAGATTTGGGTTGGATACTCCTATTATTAATTATAATGGTGGTTTAATAACTCATCCATATGATGAAGACTTTAAATGTGTCAATTATACAGTAGATAAAGAAGATATCATTGATATATTTGAAAATAATATTGATCATATTAGGAATGCTTTTTCTGAGGTTTTTGATTCTATTTATCTTTATCGAGAAGAAAAAGAAATTGAACCTTTACTTCACGTAGAGGGATCAACGGGATTAATCGTTGGTAATCTAAAAGACACTCTAAAAGCTAATCCAAATGGATTTATTATCATTGGAAAACAAGGTAGAGGAAAAATAATAAAGGAGTATATTGATCATAAATATCAAGGAAAAATCAAATGTAGAATTTGGAATATAAGTGGTGAATTTGATTCTATATTAGAAATTTTTACTCCAGAATCTAACAAAGGACAAGCTCTAGAATATGTAGCAAAATATTTAGGTTTTGATAGAGAACAAATTATAGCTATTGGTGATGGCCACAATGATATTGAAATGATACAATATGCAAAATTAGGAGTTTGTGTAAGAAATGCTCATCCTGATTTAATTAAAGTAGCTGATATCGTTCTAGATTATACTTCATCTGAAAATGCAGTATATAGATTCTTATCAAAACATCTTACAAATAACGAAAAATAAAAGGAGGATTATCTAAATCCGCCTTTTTTCTTTCCTTTTGATCTTCTTTGAGCCCTAGTCAATTTTGGTTGATATCCTGGGGTAGCCATGTTTTGCATTTGATCAGGGTCCATATTGCCTAATCTGCTCATCATCTTCTTTTGCTTTTCCAAAGTTGAAATAAGTCTATTTACTTCAGTAGTACTTCTACCACTACCTCTAGCAACTCTATTTCTTCTAGAACTTGAACGTTCCAATAGTTCAGGTTTTTTTCTTTCATCTTTGGTCATTGAGTTAATTATAGCTTCAATATAAATTAATTGTTTGTCATCTAATTGATCTACATTGGCCATACTGCTCATACCAGGAATCATTTTAATTAATCCAGAGAATTTACCCATTCGTTTAACCATCTTCATTTGTTTTAACATATCGTTATAGTTAAACTTGCCACTCATCATTTTTTCCATCATGTTCATTGCTTCATCTTCATCAATTTCGGCAGTCGCTTTTTCTACTAGGGACATAATATCCCCCATGCCTAAGATTCTTGAAGCCATTCTTTCGGGATGGAAAACTTCTATTTCAGTTAATTTTTCGCCTGTACCTGAGAACTTAATTGGAACATTGGTTATTTTTCTAATTGATAAAGCGGCTCCACCACGAGTATCTCCATCAAGTTTAGTTAAAATACAACCAGTAATATTTAAAGCTTCGTTAAATGTTTTAGCAACATTAACAGCATCTTGACCAGTCATTGCATCAACTGTAAGTAATACTTCGTTCGGTTTTGTTATCGTTTCGATATTTTTGATTTCATTCATCATATCATTATCAATATGAAGTCTACCAGCAGTATCTATGATTACTAAATCAAATGCTTTTTCTTTAGCATAAACTAATGCTTTTTCAACAATTATTTCTGGTTTGGTAGTTCCCATTTCAAAAACAGGAATTTTAAGTTGATTTCCAACTGTTTGTAACTGCTCTATAGCTGCTGGACGATAAATATCAGCTGCCACAAGTAATGGATTCTTATCATTTCTATTTTTTAAGAAGTTTGCTAGTTTACCAGCAGTAGTTGTTTTCCCAGCACCTTGTAACCCTACCATTAAAATTACAGTAATACCTGATTCATTAAAAGAGATATCTTCAGCTTTTTCTCCCATTAATTTAGTTAACTCATCATTAACAATTTTAACGACTTGTTGCCCTGGATTTAATCCTTTAAGGATTTTTTCTCCATAAGCTTGTGCTTTAACTTCTTCGGTAAATTCTTTTACTACTTTATAGTTAACATCAGCTTCTAACAAAGAGAGTCTTACTTCTCTCATCATCTGATCTATATCGTTGATATTTAATTTTGCTTTTCCAGTAATTCTTCTTAATGCCATTTGGAATCTACTAGTTAAATTTTCAAAAGCCATATTTTACACCTTTTCTAATTTGTTTTTTACATCTTCTATTGATAATTCTTTTTTATCAATTTTTTTTATTATATTACTTATTTTTTCTTTCTTATCTAAAATCTTTAATTTATCTTCATAATTTTCTAAATGATTAACAACATTCTTTAATTGCATATGAACAGCATTTCTACTTACTTTAAGTATTTCTGATATTTCTGATAATGAGTAATCTTTTAAATAGTAATATTCATAATAAGTTCTTTGTTTCTCGGTTAACAATTCTCCATAAATATCATATAACTCATTTAATCTAATTATATTTTGTAAATCCATCATTTCACCTACTCAAAGAAATCAGCGAATAATCCATAAATGTAATCTTCAATATCAAAGTAATCTAAATCCGTGATTTTCTCTCCCATTCCTACAAAAGAAATTGGAATGCCTAATTTATCTCTAATCGCTAGAACAATTCCGCCTTTAGCAGTCCCATCAAGTTTAGTTAAAATAATTCCAGTAACATCAGCTACTTCTTGAAATATTTTTGCTTGAGACAATCCGTTTTGACCTGTTGTAGCATCGATAACTAAATACGTTTCATAACTATCTGTATTTGTTTCTCTTTTTATGATTCGATTAATCTTATTTAATTCATTCATCAGATTAACTTTATTTTGTAATCTTCCGGCAGTATCAATTAGTAGTACATCAATCTTATCTTCTTTTGCTTTTTTAATTGCATCAAAAATAACACTTGAAGGATCGCTTCCTGCAGCTTTACTAATAACAGGAACTCCTACTCTTTCACCCCAAATTTTTAATTGATTAATCGCTCCTGCTCTAAATGTATCTCCAGCAGCTAACATAACTGATTTACCTTTATTTTTTATTTGATGTGCAAGTTTACCAATTGAAGTTGTTTTACCTGTTCCATTTACTCCAACAAATAAAATAACTGTTAACCCATCCTCATTATACTTAATATTTGTATTAATCACTTCACCTTTAAGATACAGTTCAAACATTTTATCTACAATTAAATTTTCGAGTTCAATTGGTTTTGTTATTTTTTCATTTTGAACAGATTCTCTTAAAGTCTCAACAAATTGAACAACTGTGTCAACCCCAATATCTGCCATAATAAATATTTCTTCTAATTTCGAAAATAAATCTTCATCTATAGACTTGGATTTCTGTAATATTTCTTTAAGCGAAGATAAAGAACCATTACGGGTTTTCATCATTCCTATCTTATATTTTTCTGCTTTTCTTTTGCTTTCTTTGGATTGAAATAATCTCTGAAATAATCCCATCACTTCACCACCTTAAAATCATATGTATTATATCATATTAATTACTATAAATAAAATAAAAATTCGCTCCTACTTATAGAAGCGAATTCAGGAAGGGTAAGTGTTATATTAACACTTTCAGGGAAATGCAACTTTATGTTGCGATATCATAATAACATAACATTTTAGTTGTGTCAATTTTATTTTTTGTAAATATTACTTTTTATATCCACACTTCGGATCAATACAATAAGTTTCCCCTGTTTCGTTAGTTACCAGTAAATTGCTACATTTAGGGCATCTATCTTTTTCAACTTTTAATGGAGAAATGTACTTACATTTTGGATAATTACTTGATCCAAGGAATTTATTTCCTTTGTTTTTTCCTTTTTTTGCAGTACGTAAAACCAATGTTCCATCTTCGCATTCAGGGCACTGAATCCCAGTGTCAAAAACATCTGATTTTTGTTGGTTTTCATTTTGTTTGATATATTTACATTTCGGATAATTTGAACACGCTTCAAATTCTCCATATTTTCCTGTTCTAATCACCATTTTAGAGCCGCATTTTGGACACATTTCACCAGTTTCTTTTGGTGGTACTTTCGACATGTTTTTGCTTGCGTGATCAACCAATGGCATAAAGTACTGATAGAAGTCAGTTAATACGTCAACTCTCTCTTCATTTCCTTTTGCTATTTCATCTAATCTAACTTCCATTTTTTTAGAATAATTAGATTTAATTAATTGATGAAAATACTTATCTAATTTCTTTATTGTTAATATTCCTTGTTCTGTAGGAAAAAATTTCTTCTCTTTTAAAACAACATATTTTCTTTTTTTAAGAGTTAAAATTGTCTGAGCATATGTAGATGGCCTACCAATTCCTAAGTCTTCCATCTCTTTAATTAATTTTGCTTCTGTATATCTAGCAGGAGGCACTGTGAATAATTGTTTTGAATAGACATCATCAGCTGTTAATTTATCATTTACATTATAATTGGATAAATCAATTACATGATCATCATTTTCTCTATCTAGTAATTTATATACTTTTTGATATCCATCAAATAGTGTTTTAGTACTCGATACTCTAAAGGTTGTATTCTTATTATTCAATACCATAGTAGTAACTTCATTCAATTTAGGTTTCATAAGTGAAGCTAATGCGCGATAGTAAATCAAGTAATATATTTTATATTCAGTAGCAGATAAATATCTCTTCATTTTTTCGGGTGTTCTATAAATACTAGTTGGTCTGATTGCTTCATGGGCATCCTGAACATTCTGCTTTTTAATAGAATTTCTAGTATTTCCATAATATTTAGAACCATAATTATCAAAAATATATTTCTTTGACTCTTCAATAAATATATCTGATAATCTTGTAGAATCTGTTCTCATATAAGTGATTAACCCAACGGTTTCATTTCCAATATCGATACCTTCATATAATTTTTGAGCAGATCTCATTGTTTTTGTAGGAGAATACCCGTGTTTCGATGAAGCCATTTGTTGAAGAGTTGATGTTATAAATGCTTGCTTAGGATTTATCTTTGTGTTTTTAACATCAATATTACTTATAAAGAATTCCTTATCTAATGATTGAATCAGTTTATTTGCTTCTGCTTCAGTTGATATATTAGGTTCTTCATCATTAACTTTAAATAACTTCGCTTTAAGACCTTTAAATTCAGAATAAATTTCATAATATTCTTCAATAACAAAATCTTCTATTTCTTTTTCTTTATCAACGATAATCTTTAAAGCAGCAGACTGTACTCTTCCGGCAGATTTTGATTTTATTTTAGATTGTAATAATTTAGATAACCTAAATCCCATAATTCGATCTAATATTCTTCTTGTTTCTTGAGAATTAACTAGATCAATATTAATTTCTCCAGGTTGCATGAATGCATTTTTTATGGCATTTCTTGTGATTTCATTAAATACCACTCTATATACTTTTTGATTTTTAATGTTTAAAGTTTCTTTTAGGTGCCAAGAAATTGCTTCTCCTTCACGATCGTGGTCAGTAGCAAGATAAACTTCATCAACTTTTTTCAAAGCTTGATTCAATTCATGAACGACTTTCTTTTTTTCTTTTAAAACCTCATAAGTAGGTTTAAATTCATTTTCTACATCTACACCTAAACCATATGGACCTACAACAGATAAATCTCTAATGTGTCCGACAGAAGATTTTACAATATATTCATCTCCCAAATAGTTTCCTATAGTATTAGATTTTGCAGGTGACTCAACAATTACAAGTTTTTTTGTCATTTTATCCCTCATTTCACTATAATAATATATATTTTTTTAAGTAAAAGTCAACCTTTTTTATTTGAAAAAATATGGTTGTTTTTATTAATAATATATATATTATTATGGAAAAGAAAAAAACCTTATATTTTTTTAGGTTTTCTCTTTTCATTATATTTTAATTTCTCTAAATATGCTTTTTTTTCTGCTTCAATCATCCGATAATATGCTTCTTTGTTTACTTCAAATAACTCAATAATGTTGCCAGCTATGTCTTTTATTTGAGCAAAAGATCCATACTCATATTTTTTTATCTCAGATACTATCTCTACATTTTTGCTTTTTAATTCTTTCATAAATGCTTCAATATTATCCACTGTAAAATTGATATATGAATTTGTATCATTTCTTCTAAATGTAATAAGAATCTTTTCTTTAATCGGTGCTTCAATGCCATATTCTGTAACATTTAATCCTAAATTGTGTCTATACCATTCAAGTAAAACATTAGAATCTCCTTTAATATTAAAGAAAACCCCTCCTATTCCAGTGATATATGCCATAATCTACTCCTTTATTCCATTTAAAATAAATGTCATTCTATCAAGCTTCTGCATATCCTTTATTGTATATATTTTTGAGTTTGGAAAATATTCTTTAGCTATCTTCCTTAATTCTTTGGCTTTATCATATCCATGCTCAAATGCAATAATTGACTTCGGTTTTAATATTTTATTAGCATCTTTTAAAATCTTACGATAAAACTTTAGCCCATCATCACCACCAAATAACGCTACATGCGGTTCGTTATTATAGATAATTTTATCTATTTTTTCATCTATAGGTATATATGGAGGGTTAGAAACCAAGATATCAAATTTATTATTTATTACTGGTTGCAACATATCTCCTTGTAAGAAATTCACATCAACACCTAAATTTATAGCATTCTTTTTTGCTATATCTAATGCTTCATGACTAATATCTGTTGCATATACATTCATATTTAATGCTTCTTCTTTTTTTAAAGTGACAGCTAAACACCCTGAGCCTGTACCTATATCAACTAAATCAATTTTTTGATTTTTAAAATGTTCATCATATAGCATTAAAACATTAACTACTAATTCTTCGGTTTCAAAACGAGGGATTAATACTTTATCGGTAACTATGAATTTATATCCATAGAAGTATACATACCCCATGATTTGCTGTACAGGAATGTTTTCTTCTAAATACTGGTTAAGACCCTTAAAGAAATTATTAACCATTTCTAGAGGCATTTCTTCTTCATATTTAAGAAAGAGTTCAGTAGGTTCCAAACAAGAAAAATGCAACAATAATAATTTTGTCGCACTAGTTTCTTTTCCTTTTTTTCTTGTTAGTTTATTAGCTTTATTTAAAGCTTCTTTATAACTTGGCATTATTCTCTCTCTAGTTTTCTTTTTTGTTCTTCAGTAATTAAGGCTTCAATAATTGGGTCAAGTCTTCCATCGATTACACGATCTAATTGCTGGATTGTAAATCCTATTCGATGATCTGTGATTCGGTTTTGAGGATAGTTATACGTTCTAATTTTTTCTGATCTATCTCCTACCCCAATTTTTGATTTTCTTTCCGCGCCTTCTTTTTCTAATTTTTCTTGTAATAGTTTATCATATAATCTTGATCTTAATATTTTTAAAGCTGATGCTTTGTTTTCGTGCTGGCTTTTTCCATCTTGACATTGAGCTACAGTATTTGTTGGTACATGCGTTACTCTTACAGCTGATCTTGTCGTATTCACTGATTGACCACCAGGACCACTAGAGTTAAATGTATCAACTCTCACATCCTCCATATTCATCTCAAAATCAATTTCTTCAGCTTCAGGCAACACTAAAACAGTAGCAGTTGACGTGTGAATTCTACCGCTTGATTCAGTTTGAGGAACTCTTTGTACTCTGTGAACTCCTGATTCGTATTTTAATAAAGAGTAAACTGCATCTCCATTCACCATAAATTCTATTTGACTGTATCCACCAGCTTCTTTTGCTTCGGCATTTAATACTTCAATATTCCAGCCTTTTGATTCAGCAAATTTATTATACATTCTAAATAAATCTCCTGCAAAAATATTAGCTTCATCACCACCTGCAGCGCCCCTAATCTCTACAATAACATTTTTATCGTCATTTGGATCTTTGGGTATTAGAAGGACTTCTAGTTCGGTTTCAGCTTCAATAATTGATTGGTGAGTTTCCTCTAGTTCCATCTCTGCCATTTCTCTAATATCTGGATCTTTATCTTTAGCCATTTCTTTTAAATCCTCTAAAGATTCTAATAATTTTTTATACTTTCTATATAATAAAACGGTTTTTTCAAGATGAGAAAATTCTTTAGCGAGTTCAGTAACTTTCTTTACATCACAAGCAATTACAGGATCGCTCATCTCTTTTCCTATTTCATCATATCTTGTTTCCATCTGATCTAATCTATCAGTTAACATTTTCTTCACCTCATAAATCAAGGACAACTCGTGTCCTTGTTTTCTTAATATCTAACGTTGTTAAAGTTTGACATATTTTTATTAAACAATAAAGAAAATTCACTTGTAACACCTGAACGGTTCTTTGCTACATTAAATCTTACTTCATTCTTTCTTGACTCATCTTGCTCCGCGTCTGCTGGATTATATAGGAATATAATAATATCAGCATCCTGTTCAATTGATCCTGACTCTCTTAAATCGGCCATCATAGGACGTTTATTTTCACGACGTTCTAGATTACGTGATAATTGGGATAACGCAACTACAGGCACTTTAAGCTCTCTAGCCATTTCTTTTAAAACCCTACTAATTTCAGATACTTCTTGAACCCTGTTTCCTCTATTTGCATCTGAACCACTTAACAATTGCAAGTAATCAATTACTACCAAATCTAGTTTATCTTCTTGTTTTAATTTACGACATTTTGATCTAACTTCGGTAACTTTAACAGTACCGGCATCATCAAAATATATATTAACATCTTCTAACGTGTTAGCGGCATGTTGAAGTTTTTCCCAATCACTTGGATCTAAATCACCTTTTCTCATTGCTGTATTATCTACTTGGGCTTGACAAGATAGTAATCTCATTACAAGTTGTTCAACGCCCATTTCTAAAGAGAAAAATGCAATATGGGGTCTATTTCTTAGTTTACCTACATTAAGCGCTAAATTAAGTGCAAAAGCTGTTTTCCCCACCGAAGGTCTAGCAGCTATAATCACTAAATCTGAAGGCTGTAATCCCAATGTTAGTTTATTTAAATCATAATATTTAGTATCTAATCCAGTAATATCAGAAGTATGTTGTGCTTGTTTCGCAATATTTTCTAACGTATTATTTGCGATAGTTGATACACCAACAAAATCAGAGGATCTTCTCTCTTTTGTGACTGATAAAACTTTCTTTTCAACTTCATCGATAAATTCTGGAGTATTATTAACAGATTTTGCTTCTTCTAAAATTGTACTACAAGTCTCTTGTAGTTTTCTTAAAACAGCTTTATCCTTAACAATATTTATGTAATGTAAAAAGTTTTGCGTTGAAGGAACTGTATTGGCTAGTTGAGTAACATATTCTACACCGCCAGCTTTAGATAATTGATTTATACTTGTTAGATTATTAATTACAGTTACATAATCAATGGATATATCTTGATGATATAAATCCTTCATTACATTAAATATCACTTTATGATTTGGATAGTAAAAATCCGATTCAACCAATTTATCAGTAATTGTTTTCATCATGTAGTTTTCATAAAATATCGTTCCTAAAACTGCTTGTTCAGCTTCAATGTTAGCAGGAATGTTTTCCATAGTCCCCTCCATTACTATTCTTCTTCAAGTACTTGTAAATTAATAACAGCTATTACATCTTTATGTAGTTTAATATTTACTTCATAATTCCCTAATGAATGAATATTTTCATCTAATATAATTTTTCTTTTGTCAACATTTAGCTTATATGAATTTTTTAATTCGTCAGCGATTTGTTTGCTGTTAATAGAGCCAAACAATTTACCTGATTCACCTATTTTAACATATAGTTTGATAGGACTTCCTTCTATTTTTTCTTTTAATTCTTTAGCTTTTTCTAATTGCTTATTAGCAGCTATTACTTCTTTTGTTTTCTCAGTTTCAAGTGTTTTAATATTAGAGGTATTAGCGGCTATAGCTTGTTTAGAAGTTAATAAATAATTACCAAATCCATTAGCTACTTCAATTATATCACCTTTTTTACCTTTACCTCTAACATCTTTTATTAAAATTACTTTCATAGTTGCTTCCTCCTTATATGTTTCTTTGATAAATTCTTCAATCTTTTCAGCAACCTCGCTTATACTTGAATTCTTTATTTGAGCAGCAGCGTTATTTAAATGACCACCACCACCAAATTTTTCCATAACAACTGAAACATTGAACTTATCTAATGATCTAGCTGAAACACCTACAGTTTCATCATCAATGTTTCCTATCGCAAAAGACCCAATTATATTATCAATTTTTAATAGTTCATCAGCAGTTTTAGCTAACTGCAATCTATCTGTTTTATCTTCCTCAGTTAATGAAGTTATAGCAAAATGATTTGCAATAATTCGAGCATTATTAACTAAATTCGACTTTGTTCTAATATCATCTAATGATTCTCTTAACATTAATCTTGCTTGAAATGGATCAGCTCCATAACGTTTCAATCTAGCGGCAGCTTCAAATGTTCTAATACCTGTTCTGTATGAAAAATTATTAGTATCAATAATCATGCCAGCAAGCATAACTGTAGCCTCAAATGGATCAATTGATACATCTGTATCATATAAATCTATAAGTTCAGTTACCAACTCTACTGAACTTGATGCATACGGTTCTACATAGTTGATTAATACTTCAGATAATACATTATCAATTCTTCTATGGTGGTCAATAATAACGATATGTTTTGTTTTTTCAATTAGTTTTGGTTCAATTGATTGCTGTGTTGAATGATGATCAACAATTATCAATAATGATTCTGTACTAATTTCAAAGTAAGCATCATCTGGAGCTACAATGTATTCTAATAATTTTACATATTCTTGATTTAACATATCTATAACTCTTTGACAAGTTCTATCAATATTATCAAAATCTAAAACTATTTTAGCAGGCTTCTTTTTAGCTAATGCCATTTCTAATACACCAATCGCCGAACCAAATGCATCCACATCTGTAACGGCGTGAGGCATAATATAAACACTCTCAGCCTTTTCTATAAAGTCCTCTAAAGCCCTCGAATTGACTTTGGCAGTAATCTTACTTCTTTTCTCAGCGGTATTTGTTTTTCCACCGTAAAATTTAAGAGGCTGATTTTTTAAGTTTACTACAACTTGATCTCCACCTCTATCTTCAGCTAATGTTAATGCTTCTTCAGCAGCATCTCCTAACGATTTAGGACTAGCTTCAAAACCAGCAATCCCTATTGAAATTGTAATTCTTAAATCATTATTTTTTGAAATATCAGATATAATACTCAGTATCTCAAAATTCTCATCCATTAATTCTTGAAGTTTAGCGCGATTCAAGAAAATAATTGTTTTTTCAGGTCTTAAATTATTGAAATAAATGTCATGTTTTGAACACCAATTATCTATAGCACCAAGTAATAACCCTTGAATATTTGCTTTATCTTGAAAATCTAAATTCTCGGTAGCATCATTGAAGTTATCTAGTCTCATAACTCCAATTGCTGGAGTTAAATTAAAATGTTTTTCTTTAGTTATTTCTCTGTCTGTAACTTCAAATAAATAAATTGTTTTATTTTTTGGGTAATGAATAATATCAAATTTTTTATCATATACATTCAGTATAAACTTTCCTAATCTTTTACTAATATTTTCTGATAAATCTTTGTTAATTATTTTAAGATTTCTTCCTACTAAAACATTAGAGAAAGAATCCTTAGCTTGTGCATTTGCATAAACAATTTCCTCTGATTCATCATATAAAATAATTCCTACAGGAAGATAATTTAATGCGATATCTTCACTATTTAATTTATGTTTACTTGTTTTATTTAATTCTCGAATTTTATTTTCTAAATCACCAATTCTAGTATTTTTACTCTTTGAAATAAAGTATTGCATAATATATCCTATAAGCAATAATAAAAGTAGAATATTATAGAACCAAAAATATTCTCTATCTGCTAAAGGCAAGAGAAAAATCAAACCTAATATAACTAGTACAACATAGGCAATACTTATGATAATATGTTGAGTCTTAAATTGCGAATTCATAATATACCTCTTTTGTTTTTGATTAGAATAATTATATCATAAAATAAGTATTTTTCAAACTTGATGAATCAATTATAATTTGTAAAATTTTTAAAACACATATATATATTAAATCTTTGATTTAATTTTGCAAATATAACAAATAAAAAAGGCTCAATGAGCCTTGATTACTATTCTTTTACATATGGTAGTAATGCCATGAAACGAGCACGTTTAATGGCTCTAGCTAAATGCTTTTGATAATAAGCTTTTGTTCCGGTAACTCGTCTTGGTA
>CAZZPD010000016.1:0-24195 GCA_964655885.1 uncultured Candidatus Izemoplasmatales bacterium
AGAAACTAATCACGTAGCTTCTATAACTATATCTACTAATACGGATGTTACTAGAAGTGTAGATAATAATTGAGTCCAAATAGAAGAAAATGATAGATATCAAATAACAGTTAATTCTTTATGAATTCTATTAGTTTGAAGTAGATGACTTTCTCCAGTTTTTATAGATAATGATTGAACTGTTAATGAAATATGACAGTCTTCAGTATGAAGTCCTACAATTTGAACTATTTATAATTGAAAGATAATTCTATGATGATATAATAATTCTGATAATATAGTATTCTCTAAAACTTATGATCCAGTAGCTTCTTGAAATGAAATGTTAGATTTCTCTTGATATTCAGCAGGTTCTCAATCTATAAGTTGATGAAATAAATGAACTATAACTTGATTTGAAGTTAGTGAAAATGGTCTTTATATATTTAAGGAAGAGGAAATTTGGTATACTAACTCTGAGAAAGATACTTGAACTACTTTTAATTTTATATTCAATAAAGTTACTTCTAATTGAGCTGCGAATCAAAATGCGATAGCTAAAATAGACCAAGAAATAATATATTTTGATTATAAAAATAGAGCCGTTAGAAGATTATGATATGAGGAAAATTTAACTACACTTAGAGATGTAGCTATAAGTAGAGAAATAGAAGATATTTTTCAAGCTATACCTGATAATGATATATGAAATGATGAAAGATATTCTCAATTAATTAATTTATCTTATAAATATCCATATTTAGAAGTTAATTATCCAGACGAAAATTCTCCTTATATATTCTTTAATTTAGCTGATTTGAATGAAAGATATAGAGTTCCAGATAATACGATAGTTTATAACGTAGTTAATAAATCTTGGGCTAAAAGAAGTGATAAAAAATATGAGGATAAATATTCTATATTTTCAGATAAATGATTTTATTCTACTGATAATTGAGATATTTATAATTCTATATCTTGAAACACGTTAGAAGATTGAAGTTCTCTATCTAAAGAATATACGACATTTTGAGCTTATTCATATTCAGATGATGTTAAATATAAAAGATTCTGATGAATAGAATTCGTATGAGATTTAATATGAGATTGATGAGAAAAGAAGATAGAAATAGAAGTTCTTATAGATTGAGAGAATGTAGAGATATGAGAATCAGATAATCCTTATAAGAGAGAAATAGTTGCCGCAGATTGAGTAACTAATAGGTTTAGAGAAATGATAGATTTATATGATGATTGAAGAGCTATTCAATTTAAAATATCACATTCTTGAAGTTGAAGGGCGATTATATCAGATGTCTATATTAAATATAAGACATTAAAAGTAAATGAATATTATTATTAAATAAAATAAAATGGCAAATGAAAATGTTAACAATGACCCTATAGATACTACTACTTGAGCGCCAGTCTCAGCTTGAAATAATAGTGGTGCTGCTGAAGAAGCTTGAAGTGTAGAAGATATAAAAACTAGAACTGAAGACGCTTTAGATACGGTTGATACTAAAGTAGAAACTTTAGAGTCTGATAAAGATACTATTCAAGAAGAAGTTGACGTAGCTGCGGAAGAGAAGAAAGATACTACTGAGAATTATTATGATAAAACTAAGAAAATAATAGAGGAAGAAGATAAGGAAATTTGAAAGATAGAGAAAGAGCAGGTTTCTTCTTACGAGGATAGAATAGAAAGAGACTCAGTAGCTTTAGAGGATAAGAAAGATGAAGAATTATCCTATCTTAAATCTGAAGCAGAATATCAAAGAATTCAAAATGAAAATACGATATTAGAAGCTAAACAAGAAGTTGAAATTCAAAGACAACAATCTGCGTGGGCTTTTAATAAATTAGGGCTTTGATTTTCTTCTTGAATAATTCTACAATCTCAACAAATAGCTACTAATTGAATAGCTAAGATAGCTGAGATAAAAGCTTCAATGAATAGAGACCAAGCTGAATTAGCTTATAAGATAGCTAATACGGAGTTTGAATATACTTCTCTTATTAATCAAACTATTGATACTTATACGGATAAAATTGACACCGTTAAAAAGGAAATGAAAACTAGAATTTCAGCTAATAAACAGAACCTATTAACTAATACTTTTCAAAAGAAACAGGAACTTGAAGAAATTAAAGATTGGGCGAGAACTGAAAAGGAAAGATTAGAGAAAGAATATGTAACTGAAATGCAGGCAGCACAAGATAGAGGTATTCAATTATCTCAATCTATTAAAGCTCAAGCTGATACTGAAATGAACGCTGCTAAAACTAATATTAATAACGCGGTGACTGATTGAAGTCTATTTAATATGTCAGATATAGAGCTATCAAAATTAGCTTCTAAGGCGTGAATAACTTTAAATGAGATAAACTCCCTAAAGAAGACTAAGATAGCCTCAGCCGTAAGTTGAGTAGCTTCTATGTTGATGTGAGAGGATTATGTTATGAATGAAAATGAAAGAATGGATATTAATAATAAAGTAAATTCTCTTTTACAAGGGTGAAAAACTTTACAGGAAGCTACTGAAATAGCTACTAAGGAAGTTCTATCTAAAACGGATAAATATAAGAATAAAGTTGAAATGGAGGAATTAGAAGATAAAGCATTAAAGAAACAATTAACGGACGCTTTAATTTCAAGCTGAAGTTGAACTTCTTGATATACTCCTAAGGCTTCTGATATGGATAAAAATATAGAACCAGATTGAACTGTTACTTATACTAATAAAGTTACTTGAAACACTTGGGTAGCTCAAAAAGTTTGAACTCAGACTATTGTAGTACCTAGAGATAAATGATATTCCTCTACTAAACCATCTTGGTTTGATGAATATTGAACTATGAATATTCAAACTTATGAACCTCTTAAAGTTCAACAATCTGAATCTTATAAAGATACGGAATTAAATAAAAAAGAACAAGAAGCAGCTATAAAATTGAAAGAAGCTGAAACTAAATTAAAAGAAGCTGAATTAAAAGAATATTATTGAGAATGAGAAGTAAATGAATGAGCCCCTGTTAGTACGCAATTAAATTTTAACTAAAAAATAAATGACATTAAATTTAACACCTATATTAAATAAGGAAGAACAAGATAGAGTAAGAAATTATTCTATCAAGCCTTTCTATGATATTTATAGAGAAGAAGATGAGGAGGAATTATATAATACGGCGAAAGCTTTAAGAAAACAAAATTCTTTACCTAAGGCTAAAATAGATATAAATGATTGAACTACGGCTGGGAATTTAATTATAAATAAATATAGATATAGTTCTCCAGCTTCTGATGCTGGTTCAGTAGCTAATAATATAGACCTTATAAGAAATAAAGGTTCTTATGATATATCTAAATATTATACTCCTAGTAAAGAAGAAAAAGATAAAGAGACTACTTTTTGAGGTTTAACGGATGAATGAGAAATTACGGGAGCTCTATATATGAAAAAAGAAGCTGAAGCTTTAAAATTTTTTCAATGAGATAAAACTATATGAGAAAAAGTATTAGATTATTTAGTTAAACCATCTGATAATAGACTTAAGAAAACTATTAAAGATATAGCTGAAAGTGAAGAATGAGAAAAAGCTTTACAAAATTTTGCTGATGCTACTTGACTTCCAGTATCTACTTATGCTAGATTACAGGATTTTATAGATGATGTATTAGTTAAGAAACCAGTAGCTTCTACTACCGTATTAGCTTGAGCCGCCTATTATAATCTTAAAGAATTATGAAAAACTTCTTTTGCACAGTCATTACAGGGTTCTCCTTATCCTGAACCTCCAAAATGATATTCATTTGTTAATGCTTGAGAAAATACTGAAGCTTTTAAAAAGAAAGTTGAAATGTTTTGGGGTACTAGAACGGAAATGTCTGATTATATGAATTTTGAAACGGCAGAAGAAAAGAGGAATGCTATGATGGAAGAAGTTACAGACCCTAAATTAAAAGCTGACTTAGAAGAGATTAGAAAATACTCAGTAATAGCCGACGTTACAGCTTGAATAGCTAGTTGAGTTATGACTTGAAATGCTATAAATTCTGTAGCTAAAACGGTAGGAGTCACGAGTAAAGTTTGAAAAATATTAAATACTATGGATAAAGTTATAAATCCATCTTTAAATAATATGACTACAATGTGAGTATGAATTTGAGCTGTAGCTTTGCCTTATTATGAATTAACTTGAAAATGGATATGGGAAGATAATCAAGCTGCTAATGAATGAGCTATGATGTTCTTTTGAAGTGCGTGATTAAAATTAATGTCAGATACGCCGAAAGCTTCTCAATCTATATTCGCTCATCCTAAAGTAAAAGAATGAGTAAATTTATTCGTAAATGAGTTTAAGAAAATCGCAGAAGAACCTATTGAAAAGTTCGCTAAATATAGTTGAGCTAAATTAAATATAGTTGAAGAGTGAAGTTCTAAATTAAATTTTCAAGATAAGACTAATCTTAAGAATATTAATTCTAGAAATCAAGCGTTAAAATTACAACAAGATTATAAGGCTTGAAGATTATCTGAGCAAGAAATAGAAGATTTAGAAATAGCTTGAGTTCCTATTAAAGACAACGAAAAGCAATCACTTAAAATATCAGCTATTCAAGAAAATAGAGCTGATTGAATTATGTATTATGCTTGAAAGGATAAGAAAGGTCTTTCTTTTAAATGGACGGAAGAAGCTTTAAATAATCCTAATGTAGAAACTTTTTGAGTTTGAGTTCATATGAATCCAGCTACATTTAAGAAAGTAACTTGAGAGGATTTATTAAAAGATGTCAAAGTTAAAGAAGAAATAGACCCTTTGAAAATAGAAAAAGAAGAAGCTATAGTAGAAGCTATGAAAAAAGCTGATTTAGAATATGAAGATAAAGTAATAGCGGATAAAGCTAAATTAGAGAAAGAGTGATATATAGAAAGAAGAGCTAGAGATTTATGAATGTGGGAAAAGAAAGAATCTATGTGATTAAAGGATAAAATGGATTTCATATGGAATAGAGGTAAATCCTATATTTGGAAAAATCAAAATAGAATCTTCTGAACTAAAGTTTGAGATAGTTGAGTAGGTTGGAAATTAAAACCAGCTCAAAGAGAAGCTGAAAAAACTTTAGATACACAACAAGTGTTTTGAAAAGTAAATACTATAGTTTGACAAGTTTGAAATATCTATAAAGAAATATGAAGTGATTATAAGAAATTTAATCAATATTTATGGCAGAAAAGTAGATATTTTAAAACGTTATGAGAAGAATTAAAATGAAATCAATTAAAGACGGTGTCAGAATTAGAAGATTGAACTAAAATAGAATGGACTAAAGATAGATTAAAAATGGCTTGGTCTAAAGATGACGCTCAATTCTCTAAGATAGCTGATAGATTACATAATTTAAATAAGCAAGTTTTAGAAATGGAAGTTGAAGCTTGAGTTAGGTCTCAAAAAGAAGCTGATAATTTCTTAAAAAATAATCCTTTCTATATTCCTGATAAATTAGAAATAGATGATATAGAGAACCTAATAAGAAAAGGGAATTATTGAGCGCAGACTAAAATATGAAGATGATTAAAAGGTTGAAGTGAAGCTAATATATTCTCTAAGAATTCAATGGAGAACTTATCAACTTCTATGGCTTATAGAACTAGAGTAGCCGCGACTTCAAGATTATATAATAAGTTATCAGAGTTATCAGATAAATCTTGAGCTTGAATAGCTAATATAGTTAAAAAGTGAACTAATAGGAGATGATATTCAGTAGTTGAAACTTTCGTAGATTGAGAGAAGAAATTATTAGAAATACCTAATTTCTATAAGGAAGCTTTAGAGAAAAATGATATAAAAGCTATATCTACTTTTGAGAAAATTCTAAGAAAACCTACTTCTATATTAAAATACTTTTCAACTTGACCTCATAATTTAGCCTTTCAATTTAAGGCTCCAACTTATGAAGTTCCTGCAGCTCTAATGAAGAACTGGTCAGAGTGAGGTTCTGCTATAGATTATTTTAAATCTATGTTTAGAACTAAGAATTCTTATATGAATACTGAGGAATGAAAAATAGCTATAAAGGCTCTTTTAAATCATATGTGATGAGATTTCTCTTGAGCTAAGAATTATAGATTAGAATTTAATAAATTAGTAAATCCAGCACTTTGAGAAAATCCTTTCACTAAGGAAACTAAAATGCAAAAGTTTTGGAGAGTTTCAGATTCTCTTTGACATACTATTGAATTATCTACTACTAGGGCACCCGTATTTGAATCACAACTTAAAAAGATGTGAATAGATTGAAATAAATGGAAAGAGTTATCTAAAAAATTCGTATCTGAAAATTGAGATGTTAATGTTACTTGATTAAAGAATGCGATAATTAAAGAATGAGGAGACCCTGAAAGAGCTTGAATTATAGCTAGAGAAGTATTTGATTATCAAGCTGCTTCATCTGCCGTTAAAAGAATAGCTCAAGTAGTTCCATATTTCGATATACCTTTCAATTCAATGAAAGCTCTACACGATATGTGGGAGTCTAATCCTAAGAAGTTCTTAGTTTATATGTGAGCTATGACTTGAATAGCTGAAGGTATGTATCAATATAATTATAGTTGAGAGAGATGAGAATTTATGAGAAAACAAAATTCATATGTTAGAAATAAAGTATGATTAGCTTCTATAGATGAAGAGGCTTGAAGAATTAATATTCAAGATATTCTATGAAATAAATGGCAAGCGTTAGAGTGGATATATCCTATGATAGTTAATATGCAGGAGAATAATACGATTAATCCTTGATTAGAATGAGTTAATAGAATAGTAAAAGATTTAACATATTTCGGAGATTTAACTAAGCCTAATTTTATAGATTTTTGAAAAACTCCTCCTTTCTGGAAACAGATGGCTGAAACTGCTTTTAATAGAGATTTTTTCTATGATTCAGATTTAATTCCAGATTATAAAAAAGATATATTAGAGACTGAACAATATGATAGATATACTAATCCTTTAGTAATTAAAATGTCAAGAGCTTTAGCTTTAATGACTTGATGAGAAGTGGATAATTTATGATTAATTGAAGGTTGAACTCAAATATCTCCTAAGAAATTAGAGAAATATTTAGAAACTTTAGACCCTAGGTGAACTGTGTTAGATTACGCTTCTTTAATATTTAATCAATTCTGAATGGAATGAGTTACGGATTCTAATGTAAAACCTCTAAAGAAATTACTTACGAGAGTTTATAGATTACAGAGTAATGATGATAATATTTCAGATTTAGAAATTAAAGATAATATTCATAAAGTAGCTCATAGAGCTAAAATTAGAACTGATTTAGAATCAGTTAAAGACATAGAATCTTTAATGAAAACTTGACAGGAGTTAATAGATAAGTATAAATGAGATGAATTTTATAAATCAGATTATAAAGATATTATAAAAGATGAAATAGATAAGAGAGAATTACAGATTAAATATTGAATGGATAAATATTATGATTCTACTAAGACTTCTACGGAATATGCTGAGAAATTAGCTAGAGTCCTAAGTGAAAGATGAATAGACACCGTTCAAAAAGAAATCGACGTAATGAAAGAAATAAAATCTAGAGCTTATATGAGAAAAGTCTCAAAAGAATTAGATAGGATAGTTAAGGAAAATAATATTCAATATCAAAAAAAGAGATAAGTTTAAATACTTATCTCTTTTTTATTTCTTATATATTTTCACATATATTTAACTTATATGATAAAATCTCTTATCTGCTTCCACCTGTCTATCTTCGGCGAAATTTGATATTCTCTTTAAATATCAAATTATTCTAGTTCAATAATCTATATTTCTACTTCCACATTTAGGACATTCGAACAGAGTTCTCTTATCTATATTTCAACACTCATTACATATTGTAATTTTAACATTAGTACAGAAATAATTACAGCCTGCGGTCGCCGCTATTCTTAATAAATTTTTAGCGTTATCCTTAGATAAATATTCTTCAAGGTTTAAATGTAAAGCGCTTCCACCATCTAAATATTTAACATTATCTTCTCAATGTAGAATAAACTTATCTATAACGTCCGTATTTCAATCTTCTACGATATAGAAATAAGAATTATAAGCTTCCCTATCTGGAGTGATATATCAATCTTCCTCATCCCATTTTTTATTCTTAACTCATAGACCTTCAGCTGGAACGAACTCCGTATTAAACATAATTCAGGTTTCCTCTCTAATCTTTCTATTAGCATCATAAATTACTTTAAGTTGAGAGTTAACGAAGTCTTTATATTTCTTATTATTCCCCACAGCTACGCCTATAGACTCTCCGGCTTCAGCCATTCAGTTTATACCTATAGTTAAGAACTGTTTATCTAAGCTTATAAATCAAGCATCATAAGGAGCTAAAAATCAAGCTTCTATCCAGTCTTTAATTATCTCTCTATAAGCTAATTGATACTTATGTATCTTATCTATCTCCGTTCTTAAATCTCTTCAATCTTGAATTAATCTATTAAAGTTGATAGTGATAACATTTATACTTCCCGTAGAAACTCATCAAGCTCCTAGCGAATAACTAAAAGTATTATCCGTTAATTCAGAGCGTAATCTACAATTATGAGTTATTAATCAATTCGGCAATGTAAAATATTCTTCGTCTTTATTATCTATTTCAAAACAATATATACTTTCTTCTTTATAAGAAATTTCTTCAATTGATATTATATTAAAATATATTGAATTATTTTTATAAGTATAAACATCTCACATACTTCTTTTATTTTTAGTATCATACCATCTAACGCAGAATAGCGGATAATTCCTATTAAATTCTTCTCATCTTATTATTACTTTTTCATCAGTTCTATCTGTTATATCTATAATAGAGTTCATTCATAATGAAGTAATTAATACTTCCATATTTTCGGCTAATTCTTGGGAAGTAGTATAACATCTATTTGAATTTCATCCATCAGTTTTATACCATCAATCTAATATTCATTTTCTAAATTCCTTACTCTGTAATAAACAATTTAGATTTATTTTCTTATTATAAGCTAAAGTTCATTCTTCCCAATTAGTCCATTTTTGGATAAAAGTTACTAATTCTTTAGAGCTTATTCTAAAAGGATAATTATTATTAGTAGATTTTCAAATATTTCAAATATTTTTTCCTCATAAAGAAAAATTAGCTTTATTAATATTATTTTCAACCTCCTCTATTTTCTTCTCTCATAGAGAATAATTAATTTCAAATATTCAATTTTTAGTTCTGGTTCAAAAACTTCAATCTCATAGGAAGGCTCATATAGCGAATCATTGTTCATAAGTTAATCATTCATCTTTCTCTGGGAAAGTGTCTAATTGATTAGTATTAAATAATAATTTATCTCCTACTTTTAAATATTTAGTTTCTATATCTCAATTTATAGTAGGGTTTATATGATTATCTGATAATATAAATTCTTTATTATTGGAAGTTTTTATTTTATACATTTTTCTATCAGCTGGTAATTTCACTTCTTTTCATTTTACCCAACTTCAATTATGAAATATAGTAAAATTTTTCTTAGTATCGTTATATTTACTTTCAGATAATTCTTTAAATGTCATATAATTTACTCAATTAGATGATTTAGTCAAACATTTTTGTTTTCAACTAAAACAACAAGAACTTAAGGAATCAACACTTTTAGATTGATAAATAAAGAATGCGTTTCATTCTTCCATTTCTTCAGCTATAAAATCTTCAAAGTTTTCATCTACTGGTTTTTTATCATCTACTAACATCGCCGCAGTTACGACTGGGAAAGTTAGAAGAGCTTTTTCTCTTTCTTTATTAAACCATTTCATAAATAATCTTTGAAGTCAATCTAATGATTTATATTTAGGTTTATCTCAATCTGGAAATACGAAATCTCCGAATAGACTCTCAAAGTAAGGTTTATCAAATATAGATAGATTCCAAAAAATACTTTGATAAGACCTAGCCATCGCAGGTTGATTAATAGAATAAACTACTTGCTGAAAGAATTGTTCTATATCATATTTATCTTTTTCTTTAAGGTTTTCCATATAATCTTCTCAATATTCTAATCTAGCGAAGTGGTCAAAATACATTAAGAATTCTACAGTTGCTACAGCTCCCGCGAAGTAAGAAGTATTAGCGAATAACATATTAATAAATATTCAACAGAATGATTTAAGGTTCTTAGGTGCTTTAGATTCTCCGTCTAATAGAGTCATTCATCCTGTTAAGAGAGGAAAGATATTTAAACTACAGCAATACGGTTTTAATGAAGTTTCATCGTGTGGATATATTTCACGGTTTTCAACCTGTCTATTATATTCTTCCGCTAACTCAGCTCAATATAATTCAGTTATTTTTTCTCTTAATAGGGCTCTATTTATCTGTTTATTTTCAGCTTTATACATTTCAACTTCCATAGTTGAAATATTCTTTCTTATAATATTAGCGTTAGGGTCAGTAGCACTAGCAGTAGCTGGATTTACTTTAGCTTTATAAGATTTCATAAAATCTAATTTAGCTTCTAATTGTTCTTTATTTAGTTTCATTTATTTTTAATTAGGGTTTATTCAAAATATATTCATTAAAGATTCTATATTTTCATCCTCTTTAATTAAATCTCTTCAACATATAAAACATTTTCTCCTATCTCAAGGTTTTAAATTTTTATCTTCATAGAATGCTTTACATCCTATACATTTATAATTCATAATTTAATTTTTAATTATATTTTAATTCTATTTTTTATATCATTAATATATGTTCCATTAATATCAATAGCAATAACTTCTAATTGTAATTCTTCTCATACTTCAGCTTCTACTCAACTTCAAGCAAATGGTATCAAAGCAACATCTCAAGGTTTTGTACTCATTTTAAATATTCTTTCACTTAAAAATCTAGGCTTTTCTGTCGGGTGATTTGTTATTTTATTATTTCATCTTGGGCTTTGTCATCTCCATATATTTCAAGGATTTTGTCATTCAGTTTTATATATCCTTTTATCTTTAATATCTCTAGGAACTCTTATTTTATCTATATTGATTATAGTTTCTCATTTACTAAAATGTAGTAATGGTTCATATATAAACTTTAACTTCTTATTATATTCTCATTGTACTGTTGTTTTATCCCATATGATAGTATTTTGATATTTAAAATAATTAGACATTATTCATTGAATTATATATATCTCTTGAGTAGAAAAATAAACAAAAATATTTCATCAAGGTTTTAATATTCTTTCTGCTTCTATAAAAAATTCTTCAAAGAAATTAATTAATTCACTTGTTTTTAAAATTTCTCATCATCTCTTACCTCAATGCCATCTCTTTTTTCAATTAGTTATTCAATGGACTTGTCATTCATCTAATTTTAATCCTATGTTATAATCAGGGTCAGCAAGTATACAATTAATACTTTCATTTTTCATTTTTTTCATCTCTTCAAGACATTCTCAATTTATTAATTTCATAATTTAATTTTTAATTACATTTAATATTCACTCTTTAGTTATATATCAAGATAATCTATCAACTTCTTTCTCTTCTCTATAAAATATAAGAGTAGGAATATCAGTTAAAATATAATCTTCAATAGCTTCCATCTGTTTTAAAGGATTAGATATTTCTCTTTCTTCTATATCTAAATCTTTAAATTCTTTATCTTTTAGAACTTCATTTAAGCTCATACAGGGATTACATCCTGTCATATAAAATTTTATTATTTTCATAGGTTTCTTTTTTAAGTTATATTCTTTCATTCATCATAGAACATTTACGGCGTTATATCATTTAGCTCTTAGAACATTAGTCATAAAAGCTGACCTATTTCAATGTTCACAGATAAGATATATAGTTTTTCCCTTATAAGGAAAAGGAATAGAAAAAAAGTTATCTAAAAATTTAATTAATTCTCATTTAGGCTTTAATATTACTCCTTGAATACATCATTTCATCCATTCTTCTTCTTCCCTTATATCTATAATCATTTCTTTTCTAAAATCTAATTTCATAAATTCTTCCATTGAAATTTCTAGTGGGATTTCTTTCTTTTTAAACATTTCTATCTTTTAAATAAATAAGTTAAATCTTCTCAATCTGAAACTCTAATAAATCTCTGATTAGTATCCGGGGAATTTAAACCTCATAGTTTTTCAATATAAGGTCATAACTTTAAATAATCTAATTTAACTTTTAATCTTTCGGGAACATCATTTAAACCCGAATATAAGCAAGTTTTTAATCACCAATCTTTTACTATATCTAAAAGTTCTATTAAATTATCTTCTTCCCATTCTCCTCATAGGAAAAGAACACAGGTTATATATTCTCAATTTTTATCTAAATTATTTAAAAGCTCATCTCTATTTAATTCTACTCATTTACTTCAATCCCACGAAAAGCTAGAATGACATCACTTACAGCGATTAGGACATCCTGAGATTAGAAATGAAAGAGAGGCTTCATTAGGAACTTCTTGGAATGTTATTTGTCTTTCTATATATTTCATTTTTTAAATTTTAGGTTTTTAAAAACTCATTTAAATCACTTCTAAGGCTACTTAAATGAGTTTTAGGATATAATATATTCTAGGAACTTAAAGTCTCTCTAATCGCTTAAAAATATCTCCTAAGTTCATATTGTCATTTTCTTATTTTTATAAGCTCTGTAAAGTTTAATTTTCAATTCAGAAGGACTAAAAATCTTCTTAATCTGTAGTCTGGCTTACGTTCACTCCAACAACTTTTATATTCAAGGTGAATTTCCACTCCGTTATCATCTAAGCAAGTGAAATCCCATTTATAAGACCTAGCTCTCTGTGTATATTCTCAAGCTTTAAATCATTTAAATAGCTGAATTCATTTAGGTCTAGCGTCTAATAATTTATATTTATTAAGAACGGGTATCCCCGTAAAATCTCAAAGTGTTCACTTTTTAAGATGTTGATATATTATAGATTCTTCTCAGGAGTCAAACTTAATTCAATCTATTGTAGGTTTTTTAATTTTTCTTTTCATTTATTTTTCATATCTTATATTTTTAAAATCTATTTCTCTTTTAATTATTGATTTATCAGCTTCTTTATTCTGGTTGGTTACTTCTACGAGTACTTTATTATTACTAAGTTCCTCAATAATCTTTCATCAATATAATTTTAAATCTTCTATAAACCGTATTTTTCTTCATATATTAGATTTTATTTTATTGATTTTAGATTTAGATTTCTTTAATCTATTAATTTCTCTTTGAGTTCTTATAATTCAATCTTCACATTTAATCGCCATTATTTCATTTTATTAGCAGAATATTTAGCTATTTTTACTAAATCATCTATATTTTGAGTTACAGTTTTTCAATTATCTATCTTAGATAAATCTGCTCTAATTTTTACATTACCATACTGTTTAGTTGGTTCTAATATTTCAATTTCAAACATATCATTATTATTAATTATTATTTTAGCTTCAGGAATTTTACTTAACTTATATTCAGCTAATATTCTATCTATTTCTTTAGTAGAATATAAATCTAGCTTATATTCATAAGTTCAGCTCTCGTGAAGCCAAACGGCATAAATTCCTCAAATTTTATAACCTTTCTGTCTATATATTTCCGCGTAAAGAGAAAGTTGTAGAGATACTTTTTTAAGTTTTCAATAAGGTTTCTTATAGGTGTTCGGAAGCTTATATCTCTTCTTAGCTATTCCCCACGTTTTATAGTCATATAAATAGACGGTCTTAGATTCTTCATCTACTCTAACTACATCGATTGTTCACTGGAACCTTTCATCCTTATCTCTAACTACTTGTTCTGGAAGCCATTTCGCTGAAGGATAATCTTCTTTAAGTTTATCTATATAATCTAATCATTTCATAATAGTATCATTATGAGTTAGATATATTTTTCTTCTCCTATCTTGTCCGCGATTTCAGGTCATATAATTTTCCATCTGAGCGTGAATGAAAGTTCAAACGTATTGTGCTTCTTTAAGGTATTCGTCTTCATTTATAGCAAAACCTCTTTTTCTCTTATCAGGAACGGCGTCCGCCAGCCAATCTAAATATCTTTGCTTATCTTCCCCTTTAAAAGGAAAAATAAAAGATACTACCTCGCTTACGCGGGATATTCATTTTTTATATCATTCTGGTAAATTCATTTTTCATAATTATATATTTAATATTAAAGGTTTTCAATCTCATCTCTCCAAATTATCACAGAATATTATATGTCAATAATTTTCTATCTTAGAAACAGCCGTATGTCAAACTACTTGAATTTTTCAAGGTACTTTACCATACTTCAAGGTTATAGATTTATCCGCCCAAAGAGGTCAAGAATTCTTATCGAATCATCACCTATCTCTTCAACATTGAAATAGGATATTTTTATCAGAAGTTTTTAAGATATTATTAATAGTTATAATATCATCTTCTCAGGGTTCCGATTTCCACTTATCAATAATAAAAGTATTATCTACTCTCCATAAAATATTAAATCAAGCGTGAGAGAATATATACTTTCATTCCTGATGAGCTATCTTAAATAAATCTAAATTCTCCTCAAATATTCTCTTTAACTCTCAAGCTATTCTAGGTCTTCTTCAACTGCATCCGTTTCACGGATAGATATATTGAACGTCGTGATTTCATAGTAAAAGTTCCACTTTTTGTGGGTTAGCTTTTTTATATTCAATTATATCTTTTAAATTATTAATTATATCTCTATCAGGGACTAAAAAAGAATCAACGTAATCTCAAAGGAATATTACCTTATCCGGATTATTTGATTCTTCTATTAATTTCTTCCATACGTTTAATCAGTGTATGTCTCAGATTATTATTAATTTCATTTATTTTTAAGTCTAATAATATATAATATAACATTATTTTATCTTTCATATTTCTATTTAATTTATTATGGTCTACTAAAGTGGAATCGAACCACTACCTCTTACGTCACAAGTAAGCATACTTATCCGTTATACGATTAATAGCATATTTAGTTACCATTACACTACCAGAATATTAATCTATTGACCGTTTATAATTAATTCATACCTTTTTATGAGGTGCTAAATTAAACTTATCTCTTCTATATCTCCTATTTTCATATTTTCTAAGTTCAGTTCTCTGTTTAGAAGACCTCATAAGAAAAGGATTAAATATCTGATTTCTAAAATCTTTTCTAGTTCTATATTTATTAAGATATAATCTTTTACCTTTTATTAATCTAGTAGGAGTTTTCATAATTATTAATTACGAAGTAATGGCTGGAAAGCTGGGATTCGAACCCAGATATTTCAAGTTAACAGCTTGACTCATTACCAATTATGATACTTCCCAATGGCTCCCCGTCTAAGATTCGAACTTAGAATGCTCTCCTGTATGGGAAAGATTTTACCAGTTAAACTAACGGGGTTTATATGGTCGGACGTCTAAGACTTGAACTTAGTTCCCCGCTTTACAAGAGCGGTGTTTTAGCCAGGTAAACTAACAGAGTATATGGTGGAAGTAGTGGGAATCGAACCCACCTCAAATTACTTGCAAGGTAACTTCGCCGAACCTTGGAACATAGGCAACTAAATTAATCTAGTAGGAGTTTTCATAATATTAATTACGAAGTAATGGTCAGCGCAGTAGGATTTGAACCTACACTTCCTCGTATCCAAGACGAGTTACCTACCAATTAGTATACACGCTGATTAAGAAATATAAGTTATAAGATAGGCGTGGAACAACACCTCGTTTTATGGTCGGGTTCAATAGAATTTAACTATTCCCTCTTACTGCTGTCAGAAAGTGTGCAAACGTACACCATCACCCGTAGTAATCTCTCTTATAAAATGATTATCTAATTTAATAGCTCTTATATTTCTTAATATTATGGTAGGAGTGATGAGATTCGAACTCATACTTAGGGGATTTGGACCCCTTACCTCTTCCAATTGGGCTACACTCCTATGTATTATATAAGCTTATCATCTTTAAATTACAGGAGATGAGATGATAAGCTATTTGATTTAAGAATACGTTTAAGTTTCTTTAAGTAATTTTATTCATTATTGTATAATTGCTGTTTATCTCCTTAATATCTATTATATTCAACTTCACTTAAAAGTCAAGTTTAAATTTTTATTTATTAGAATGGAATATCAGATATATCTATTTCTTCATTTTCTACTTCATTTTTAACCTCCTCTAATACTATATTAGTTCCAAAATTATCAGCTGCAGCTTCCCAGATTTTATCGAATAAATCTTTATCGTTATATTTAAATTTAGTAGGAGCGAAATCTCCTCATTTTTTAACGGAAATGTCAGGATATCAAGCTTTATTTAAATAAGGTTTGATAGTGACTACTTCCATAATAGAACCTAAACACGCATTTAACATATTCTTAGAAGCATTCGTTAAAGTAGGAGAGATTATATAAGTTTCATCTCAATCTACTATTTTAATCTTAAACGCTCTAACGGGTTTTCCTTTATAAGACGTTTCATTTTTAACTACGTCTGTTACGACTCCACTTACTTCTGCTATTTTATCTTTAACTTCCATCATTCAAGTCGCTTCATTTTTAACTTTAGTTGCTAAAAATGGTTTAACTTCTGTAGGTCAAGTTTCAGCTACTAAATCTAAATAAGTAACTGAGTTATTATTTTCTCATTCTTTTATTAATGCCATATTATATATTTTATTATTTAATAATTTTAATTTTTTCTCATAACTTTTTTTCTAATTCTTCTACCGTGTACTCTTTAAATTTTATATCTTCTTCAAATTTTATATTATATGCCCATTCAACTCAAAAAGCTTTTAATATAGTTTCCCGAGTTTCGTATTTAGTATCAAAACTTCATTTTTCACTAAATCTATAATTATTATATACCTCTCTGAAAACTTCTTTATCTGCATCACAAGAACTTACGAAATGTAAAATCTTATATAATTCTCCAGCTTCTAAAGTTACAGTTATTAAATCTGTTTTTTTCATATTTTCTTTAAGTTTAAAGTATTAAAATAAAGCCATCATTTAGGCTTATCTATTCATCTATCCCACCTTTGAAGTTTAAATTCTCTTCTAGGGATAGAATCAAATGGATTTATATAGAATAATCAATCCTTATAAGAAAAGAAGAATAAAGTTTCCTCTCAATTCTTATAGAATTTATTATAAGCTTCGGCTAATTTATTAGCTCAAATTAAAGTATCTTTATAAGTATCTCTATTACACCTACGAGTCTTTAATTCTATGTTCACATTCTTACCATCTTTATCCATTACGAAATCTAGAACACTCATTTTATCTTCTTTCGCTTCAATCTTATATCCGCGAGATTTAAGATATTCTAAAATCTTAATTTCATTTTCAGTTCAGAATTTATAATCTTCTTTAAAATTCATTCATAATCTTCTTAATAGATTCTTCTACGTTCGCCGTTCAATCTATAATTAAACAATTAGGAGTTGGGAAAATCCATTTAAAATCCTTTTCTCTTTTTCTTATTTGGTCTACAGAGTCTCATCTTTTCTTTAATCTTGACTTTTGAACTATTTTATTTACAGTTAAAAACACTGTAAATACTTCAAAATCTAATTCTCATCTAGAATATTTAGCTAAGACTTGGTCTCTTCAGATAGGATCTAATATAACACATAAATCTCATTCAGGCATTCCATAATTAGAAACTCAATAGAAGTCTCAAAATCAAGTTGAAGTCTCTAAGAAATCTCATTTTTTAAGTTTCTTTAAGAAATTCTTCTGAGATATAAAGATATATTCATTAAACTCATCTGCTGTAAAATCTTCGGCGATAATAGAATCTCAATTCAATTCATATTCTGCTTGAAAGCTTCTCGGAGGTCTCGTAGTAAAATTAATAGGTTTCTGATATAATCATTTCTCTATTAATTTAGACTGCAAAAATGTTTTTCAAGAAGCTGAAACTCAAGTCAGAATTAATAATTTTCTCAATTCTTTAATCTTATAATATAAATAGATAATTTCTTATCTTAAAATACATTATAATCAACTACGGTTAAAAGTCAAAAGATTTTTTAATTTTCTATAAAGTAAATAATTTTTCCACACTATTTTTATTCCCTCAACTTTTTCAATTAGCTGATAAAGAAGAACTTACTTTTTTCTGCCAAACACATTTAAAATCATCTGGCATATTATATTCAGATATAAAAATAGTGTGTCATTCTTTTTTCTTTTTTCTACACCAATTATAAAATTCCTTATAATTAAAATCATCTTTATATTTAGTAGTTCATTTATAAGGTGGGTCGCAATATATAATAGAATTATCTGGTATTTCTAAATCTTGATAAAACGAATGATAAAATCTTATTGTTCTTATTCAATCTCTTTGTTTTTCTATATTTCTAATTGCTTCATCTTGGTAATCCCTTATTCAATCTTTGGTTTTTACTTCTCACGCAAAACCTCAAAACCATTTACCAGAATAAGAACAACAAATTCAAGCAAATCAAACTTCATAATTATAATATTTATCTGGATTATTTTTTATATCTATATATTTTTCTTTTGTTATTTTTTTGAATTTATCTAAATTTTTTATACTTATCAATAATGCTATAATATAAATATTACTATCTCATCAAATTCTATTCCCATCAACCTTGTCTATCATATTAGCACCTCATACGAAAGGTTCTACATACCATTGTCAAGGCTTTCTATCTTTTAATATTATAGGTAATAGATATTTAGCTATTCTATTTTTACTTCACATATATTTCATTTTATATTACATTATTATCTAAAGTATTAAAGTCCTGAAATATAGAAATATCTCAAGTCTTCTCATTCCACGTCGTATCGTGTTCCGTGAATTTATATTTCGTGGAACCATATTTATTTTTAACGAATCATATTTTATGTTTTCACTCGTAAACTCATACGTTAATAAAAGTATCAGCTGTAGCTCTAATCATAAATGATTCATTAGGATTTCTCTGTATTACTGGCTTATTAACTTCCCCCATAGAAGCTTGGGAAAGGCATATCACGGCACACCTGTACTTCTTAGCTATTATCTGTAATTGCTCTGAAGCATATATCATTTGATTTTTCTTATCCTTTCAAGGTAATCCTTGAATTATCTGAATATAATCTATAATCAGAACATCAATTTTCTCTTCTTCAACTAATTCCGTGAAATCATCTATAGTTCTAATATCATCATAGAATAGGAAATTATTAAATTTATCCTCTCAATATTCTTTGACATATTTTTCAATATTAGGATAAACTTCTGAATTCCAATCTTTATTAAATTTTCTTCAGAGGAACATAGCTAACATTTTCCCAGTGTCATCATCCATTGAACAGTAAGCTACTTTCCTATTATGAACTTCTGTTAACTTCTTAGATATCCAATCTAAGGTCGTCGTTTTACCTTCTCAAGTGAATCAATTTATAATCATTAAGCTTCAAGGGATAATTCCTCAAGTAGCTTGGTCAAAGACGCTATCGCCAATCTTCCGTCTTCACATCGTTCTATTCTCAATGGCTTTCATTATAGCCTTTTGAATGTTAGTTAAAGGTCTATCCGCGTTATCATATATCTCCTCCAAGAATTCTTTTCAAGATAATCACATCTTAGAAGAATATATCCGGAAATCATTTATATCATTTATATCTTCAATATCTATTTTATAATGATGAAATTTAATTCATTCATCTAATAGCTTTTTATAGGACTTCTCTCAAGTCTCATCATTATCAGATATATATATTAACTCATAGGACTTATGAAAATCCTTTAAGAACGATATTCAAACTAATCAGGATACTAAACCTATCACGTTAACTCAAAACTGTGCTAACGTCCAAAAATCAGTTAATCCTTCAACTATATATATTATCTTTTCTTCCTTATTAGGAATATTAATAAAAATTCAATCTCAATCATTATCTTTATCTTTTTCAATTCTAAATCTATATTTCTTATCAACGTTCTTCGATTCTCTTTTTTGTAAGGCTTTAATTGAGAGCCCCGAAGTTTGAATTCTTGAAACTAGAAGTGAACCTTCTGCTTTAATAATTGATTTTAAATTTTTATTATATTCTATTCACCTATCAGTTAAATATTTAATCTGAGGCTCTTTAAGAGCCGATAGTGAATCCCATTTTTCTTTTAATCCATTTTTAATAATCTTATTCTTATCTAAATTAAAATTCTCTTCTGCCCAACTTATAGCATCCGCGACTTCTAATTTTAAAGCTCATTTAATAATTCAAATAATATCTCATTCAAATCTTCAAGCTTTAACTCCTGAACGACAGAACATTTTATTCTTATTAATATCGCCTATCCATCAATCAGACATCTTTCAGCTATCGTCGAACATTCTTAAATTATTAGCTATACGCTTATAATGTGTTCATTCGTGATATCATAATTTATTTAATATATCCTCTAAAGGAAGATTATTAATTATATCTTTATTTGATTTTATTTTTTCCATTGACTTAATTCTTTATATTTTGAAACTTCAAAATAAACTCTTGATATATTATTATATTTTTCTAATTTATAAACTTTTAAATTCTTTTTATAAATCTTTCATCTATTAATAATATATTCAATGATTTTATCTTCCCAATTATCATCTATATTTCTTATATCATATCTATCTTTTACGAAATCTAACCTCTTAAATCTTTTATGCCCTATTTCTCATAAAGTTATAATTAATCATTTTTTAGCTATCTTAATTGATAAATCAAAACAATCAAAAGCACTTCAGAAAGGATCTAAATCTACTATATCAAAATTCTTATTATAGTAATTACTAATAAATTCAAAAGCTTCTAAATGATAATCCGTATCTTTCTCTTTATTTTTATCATTCGTAATATATTCCCCTATATTAAATTTAGAATAATACTTATTTCAAGCATAAATATCTAATAATGATTTAGGTTCTATATAATTAATAAATTCATCATTAGCATTCTGTTTCTTTAAAATATGTTTCTTATTATAACTATTATCCTTCTTGTGTAATCTCTTATATTTTATAGAAATAGAGACTTCAGTTCTTCATAAAATTTCTCATATAATTTCATTATTTAATCATTCTTTTTTAAATTCTAATAATTTCTGCTCTTCCTCCTTAGTCCACTTTTTAGGTAAACTTTTAATTATTCAATTTTCTAAATTTTTATTCATTTATTAGATTTCATTAATTAAATTATCAAATATTCTTTTTACTACTTCAACTGTAATCGCATTTCACATTTGCTTATATCTCTGTGTATTCGAACAGAGTGAGGTCCAATTATCAGGGAAGCCCTGTAATCTTTCATATTCAGTTGGAGTTAAATATCTCCGTATATCTCAATTTTTAATTCTCTTTACATCTCATCATACTTTTATAGTTCAAATATAATCAGAATTTATATTATAAGGCTTCCTTTCTCTATAATTAGATTTATCCACTCAAGCTATTTGAATATTATTCATATAGAATTTATCTTCAACTTCATCTTCTAGTATATCTTTAAGGAATACTTTTAATTCTTCTCATTTTGGGAAACTAAAATCTAATATTTCGGATTGATTTAAAAATCAAACCATAAAAACTCTTTCTCTATTTTGGGGAATTCAAAAATCTTTAGTATTTAATACTTTAAAACCTACAGCGTATCAAGCTTCTATTATTCTAGTATGTATAGAATTAAAAAATACTTCAAATTTCTTTCACATCAAACCTTTAACATTCTCAAATATGAAATATTTAGGTTGTTTCTTTTCTAATATCTGTAAAAGATATTCTACTAATATAGTTCTACCTCATTCTAGGTTCTGCTTTCAAGCGACACTAACGTCTTGACAAGGAAATCAACCAGTTAATAAATCAAAGTCTGGAAGGTTATCTATATCTATCTTAGTTATATCTCCTAAATCAGGAGTATTAGGAAAATGTTTTTGATATACGGATTTCGCGAACTTATCTATTTCAGAAAATCAAACGCACTCAATATTCTCCTTTCAAATAGATTTTTCTAATGCTAAATGGAATCATCCAACTCCTGCGAACGTATCTAATAATTTTATCATATTATCTTTTTTATAAATTATTATCTTCTAAAAATTTTAATTGTCTATTTAATTCTTCAATCTGTTTTTTTAATTGTTTTTTATTTCAACTACAATTTTCTTCTATTTCTTTTTTATTATTCTTTAATATATTTTCTATAAAATTATATAGATAATCAAAATCAGGGAATTTCATATCTTTAAAATTTCATTTCTTTAATGTTTTTAAATCTATTCATAAGTCTGTTATAGTATATTCACTTTTAATATATTCTTTTCAATCATTAATAATAAAAGAAATATATTCATCTGATATATAAATACTAATCCATTCACTTCTTATATCATCTATATTAATATTATCTTTTAAAGAAAATACTTTATGAGATATGTTATATGGAATATAAGTTTTTATCATTTTCCTTAATTCCATTCATTTTTCAAAATCTGTTTTCATATTATTTTTCTTTATTATCTAAATAATTACTACAAGCTGGACAAGTTAAAGAATTACAACTTATAATTCTCATAAATTTTTTTACATCTCACTCGTAATATTTTTCTATATCTTTCTGTTCCCATTCCGTGAAATCTTCTAATTTAACTTTATTTATATCAATCTCATTAATACAGTCTTTACAAATCCGAACTTCACAATTAGTACAAGCATTAATAAAATTTTCATTTCTTATATCTCCACATTCTTCACAATTATAAAAATCTACACTCATTTTTTATTTATCTTAAATTATAAGTAATTCTTTCAAAACCAAGTCCTAAGAACTCCATTCCAGCTCTTAATAGGTCTCTTCTTATCTTTCAACCATTGAAACATTTTCTTTAAGTTTCAAAGGATTTTACCTTTCACTTCAGAGTTAACGTCATATTTAACTCCTTTATATTCATATCAGCTATCATTAACAGAAGGTTTAATCCGTCAATAATCTATTCAATTATCTATAATAACATTTATAATTTTAGATTTAACGAATTCTAAATCTATTTTATCTTTAGTTAAAATCTTAACTCAATCTCATTTAATTGATAATTCAAATTCTTCTCTAAGATAATCTAAGATAGAAGTTCCGCGGATTTTATCTAATTCAAAAATCGCAGTTGTCTCTTTTTCTTTATCTACCTTATAAGAAGAAAAAAGATTATATAATTTATTTATTTCTATTTGGTTATATTTATCTTTAGATAAATTATTATATATATTATTATATAGGCTGTTAAAATCCGAAGGGGTAATTCAACTCCCCTGTTTTAACCATTTCTCAGTAACTCTATAAAACGCTCTACTCTTATTTCCCGGCTCCGTATCAATAATTCTATCTAATAATCCTTTCTTTATTAGGTCTCTTATATTTTTCCTATAAGTAGTTTCCCCGATTTGTAGTGTAGGCATATCAGATAGAGGTTTATTAATATTCGCCCAGAAGTAGGACTTCCCATTTATCATCTTAGATTCTCAAAAATGTGGAAGTCCATATGAAAAATAATTCATTATAATTCATTGAGTAGAATTAAGATTAAAATTATACGCTTGAATCTGATTATATCATAAATAGGGCATAATTTTAACTTCTGGCTCTTTATTCATTTTCTTCGTATTTTATTATATCTATATAAGTTTTTGCGTCTATAAGACTATTAAATGAAAGCTTTTCAATATAATATTCCCGTTTTTCTAAGTCTCCGAATATATATATTCCTTTATATTTTATTTGCATTTTTCTTTCTTATTAGGTTCTAATATTCAAATATCCTCAAATGAAACTCAATAAGGATAAGATGGGTCAAAGTTATCTCAACTATTAGTTTCCATTTACATATTAGGTAATTTATTAAAATTATTAGTCTTAAGAACTGTTTTCTTTTTAATTCATTTAATCTCCGAGATAATTGAGTTTTTCAGCACTTCTCTCGATAGTGATATAATTCTATCTTTCGTATAAAACTTAGGTTCTACTATATAATTATCTCTAAGCTCTTTAGCTTTAGAAGAATAAAAATTTCTTAACTCTTTAGCTTCTTCTATATCTATCTTTCATATCTTTATATCTAAAAGTAATTCTTTAATATAATCTAAATTAGACATATT
>CAZZPD010000017.1:0-11749 GCA_964655885.1 uncultured Candidatus Izemoplasmatales bacterium
CTCTTTTTTTATAATAAATTTTCTACTTCTAACTCAATTTCTTCTGGTGTAACTTTAGATACAAAACGATTTACAATTTCCCCGTCTCTATTAATTAAGAATTTTTCAAAATTCCATTTAATACTTTTCCCAGTTAGAACTGGTGTATGTTTAATTAGGTATTTATATAATTCATTTTGATTTTTGCCTCTTACTTCTAGTTTCGCAAACATTGGGAATGTTACTCCAAAATTTAATTGACAAAATTCTAAGATTTCTTCATTTGTTCCTGGATCTTGTTTTAAAAACTGATTACAAGGAAAACCTAAAATGATAAAATCTCTATCCTTAAATTTTTTATATAGTTCTTCTAACCCACCAAATTGCTTGGTAAATCCACATTTACTAGCTGTATTAACTATTAATATTACTTTATTTTTATATGCTTCGAGTTTTATTTTTTCGTTATTCATCTTCATTACTTCAATATCATAAATATTCATAATATCACCTCTTACTTTTATTATATCACTTTTGATTTAATGGGGTTAATTATATGCTTGAGCAAATGAAAAGGCAGTTTAATCAACTGCCTTTTTCTTATTTTATTGTTCTTTTTCTTTTTGGCTTAACAGCTAAATCAGGATTATTGATTTTTATTGCGTCTCTAATTTCTTGCATTTTATCAGTAACTTGTTTTTTCTTCGCTTTTTTATAAAGATAATCATCGATAGCAACTGCTGCTCTATGTCCATCTGATACAGCTGTAATAATATCAGGTCCTCTAAAGATATCTCCACCTACAAATAACCAATCAAGTCCAGCAACTTGTCCAGCTTCATCAGCCTTAATTTTGCCTCTTTCTATGGTCATTTTAGCTTTTAATTCTTCAGGTAAGAATGAATAATCTGGAGCTTGTCCAATTGAGAAAAATACTTGTTTACCTTTTAGTACTTTTTCTTGTTTAGGATCAAACTCTGGGCTAAATCTTCCGTTTTCATCAAACACTCTTAAACATTTATGAACGCGTAATCCTTCAATTTTACCATCCTTAACAATGATTTCTTGAGGTCCATTTCCAAAATGGAATTCTATTCCTTCTTCTTTACCTTCAATGTATTCATCATCACTAGCTGGTAGAATATCTAAACTTTCAAGTGATGTAAGTTTAACATCTGATTTTCCATACTTGATATTCTGTAATCTTACCATATTTCTAGCTACATCAAATGCAACATCTCCACCACCAACTACAATAGCTGATTCTCTTACATTAATGTCTTCAAGTTTTAATTCTCCTCTTGCAAAATCTCTAGTTAGAGGTAAGAAATCCATCGCTCCCATTACTTCTTTATGATCACTACCAGGAATATTTAATTTTCTAGCTGCAAAGAATCCTGTACCTAGGAATACTGCATCGTAATCCTTTTGTAATTGTTCTAGTGTTATATCTTTTCCAACTTTAGTGTTTACTTTAATATTAACGCCAATTTTCTTTATGAAATTAATATCTTTTTCAACAGCGTAATCTGGAATTCTATATTGTGGTGCCCCAAAACTCATGACGCCACCAGGACGAGATTTTTCTTCAAAAACATCTACTTTATATCCTAGACCTCTTAGATAATAAGCAGCACTTAAACTTGCAGGGCCACTACCAGCAATAGCAATTTTAGCATTAATTACTTCTGATACTGGTTCATTAAATATTTTTTCATACATATCATCTGGAGCACTATCTATTATATATCTCTTTAACCATCTTATGGCAATAGCTTCACCTCTTACTGCAATTGCACAAGCTGTTTCACAGTTATGTGTACAAACTCTACCACATACACCAGGTAATGGATTTGTTTCATAGACTTGTCTTAACGCTCCTTCAATGTCATCTTCCCAGATTGCTTTAATGTACTGTGGAATATGCATTTGAACAGGACAAGATGCTGTACAAACACCACACTCAACACATCTAGCAGCTTCTTGTTTAGCGAATTCTTTTGAATAGCCTCTAACAACTTCAATATAACTATTAATTCTATCCTTTGCTTCAACGTGTTCCATTTTAACTCGTTTTAAGTCTAGTAAATCTGTATCAGGTTTTTTAACATATCCCAGTTCAACTACTTCATCTTGCCATTTTTCTTCTGGCATTAACAAGAAACTATCAGGATCAGTATCCGAATAGATATATTCTTTACTCATTTTAAGAGATTCAGTTGTACATGTATCAACACATAAAGCACAGAAACAACATCTTCCATAGTCGATAACTGGACGTTGTTGATGTTCTCCAGCTTTAATTGGTAAATCTGTTCTTTCTACCATGGTAATCGCATCAGTAGGACAGATTTCACTACATGTTCCACAACCAATACATTTATCCCAATCATTAATATGGAACCCTCTTAAATTAGTTGGAGCTGTTCTTGGGTTTGATTCTTTTCTCCATTTTGGTTTAATGATTCTATCACTACTAATTACTTCAGCATTTTTCTTAGTAAAGATTGTTTCCATAGGATGAGTTACAGGTTTTTTAAATAGATATTTAAAATGTCTTAAGGGTTTAAATATACTTGCTTTAGGATATTTTTTCTTATTTTCCATAAGTTCCTCCTATCGATCTATTTCTGGAGAGCAAATCCCCATTGTATCTACCCAAAGTGCAGCATCATCAATTCTAGTTCCAGGTAAGTATTTTTCAATACCTAGTAATCCTTGTGGATAACTAGCTCCTCTAACGCCAACACGATATGGTTTAATTCCGCCATTTGATACCATAAAGTAACCAAATTCACCTCTACTAGATTCAATCATTGAATAAACATGTCCTTTTGGAACTGTCCATCTCATCGATTGGCCTTGAGGTTTGATTCTTACTGGTCCTTCAGGCATTTTTTCTAAACATTGTCTAATGATATTAATTGATTGTTGTACTTCTTTAATTTTAATATCTAATCTACTTCTTGCATCACTATAATCAGAGATTGGGACTTCAAATTCAACTTGATCATATCTAGCATAAGGAGTCACTTTACGAACATCATTTTCTCTATTAACAGCTGAACGCATACCAATTCCTGTAACGCCTAATTCCCAAACTACAGCTTCAGGTAACATAATTGTATCTTTGATACGTTTAATAATACTTGGGTTATCTATTCCTAAATCTCTGTATTCATTTAATCTAGATTCTAGGCTATCTAAGAATTTATGCATATCCTTTTCAATGCCCTTAGGTAAATCTTGTCTGACTCCACCAATAACGATGTATTGGTGATAAACTCTAGCGCCTGTTATTTGTTCAAATATATCTAAGATTAAGTTTCTATCTGCGTGAGCATGATACATTAATGTATAATTACCAGTTGGTCCACCAAGACCACCATAAGCCATTAAATGTGCAGATATTCTAGCAAATTCTAAGATAATCATTCTTATCCAATGAGCTCTTTCAGGTACTTCAATACCTAATAATTTTTCTGCGCCTTGAGCAAATGCCATTTCATTAATATCTGGTTCTGGAACACAAACTCGTGGGATTAAACTAATGTTTTGAACCCAAAGTTTTCTTTCCATTCCTTTTTCGAAACCACGATGTAACATACCTGGAAGTAAATAAGATTTCTTGATGATATCTCCGTCAACGAACATATGTACTGAAGCATTCCCATGCATACCAGGATGTTGAGGACCTAAAAACAATTTCATTTCTTTCATTGTTCAAAACCCCCCTTTGTTCTTAGAGATGTCGCTCTAGCTTTTCTTGTTTCTCTTTTTTCCAAACGATTATTCTTAGGATCTTTCTTAGCGTAATCTTGTGGATAATCTCTTTTAGGAAATTTTCTATCGCTATAGCTTTTTGGGTCAAAGTCTTTTCTTAAAGGAGGAATATCATCCCATCCCTCTAAGATTAGCTGTTTTTCATAATCTGGATTTCCAGGGAATTTTATTCCAAAAAATTCGTGGGTTTCTCGTTCATAATATTTAGCGCCAGGAAAAATTGGAAGAATTGAATCCATTATAGGATTCTCTCTATCTATCTTCGTTCTGATTTGAATATAAACTGGTTTTTCCCAATTAAATAAGATGTAAACTACTTCAAATTTATTTTCATCAATCCAATCAATGGCACTTAAATAAGATAATTGTTTCCAACCTTCACTTTTAAGCACTGATAGTATATGATGTACATCATCTTTTTTAACAACATATGCAACTTGAAATTGATCAATTTCTTCATATTTTATTGGAGAAGCTGTTCTATTTATGATCTGATTTAGATATTCAATATTATTGATGGAATTCATCTTTAACAACCACCTCTCCTAATGAATCTTTTTGGTTCTTTTTATACCATTCATTGTTTTCATGATATTTTTTCCAACCGTTTGCTTTTTTAAGTTTAATTTGTTCTATTAAATCAACAAACCCATTCATTACAGCTTCAGTATTTGGCATACATCCCGCAACATATACATCCACAGGGATGTATTGATCTAGTTGATTAATTACTGCATGTGAATCATGATATATACCACCATTAATAGGACAACTTCCTAAAGCAACCACATATTTAGGTTCACTCATTTGTTCATATGTATAGATTAATCTTCTTAATGTTTTAAGTGATAGGTACCCAGAAACAAGTAAAATATCTGCTTGTCTAGGTGTTGCCATTGGTCCCATGCCTAAACGTTCCATATCATAAGCTGATGTCATTGCTGGTGGAAGTTCTATTGCACAACATCCTGTACAATACATTAATAACCATAAAGAATTTCTTCTAAAGTAATCTCCTATTTCCCACCATTTACGATCTATTTCTTTTTTTGATAAATTACTTTTCGGTGTAAATTTAGTACTTTTCATTTTATATCACCAACCCAAAATAAATCGCTACGATTGCTTGAGCAACTGCCATAAGCAACGGCCATTTATAGAAAAATTTAACTACTTGATCAATTTTAAATCTACCATTAACATTTGAGATTAAATTAGCTATCGTATATACTACAGCGTATTTAATAATAAACTCAAAAATATTTGTGGCACCACCTAAGAATAAATGTACGAATAAACTAACTTCAATAAATACTGATATTTCATGAAGTATAAATAACATTCCCAGTTGTTTACCACCATATTCAACCATCGGTCCAGATGCAATCTCTGCTGGAGCGATATAAGTTTCAAATGGTTTCTTCCCTAGCATACCCATTAGTGATATGAATCCTACAATTCCTCCTAATGGTAACGCAATCAAGAACCAATTATTACCAGCTGCTTGTTGGAATAATTGAATTCCAGTCAATGAACTAGTATCTGAGATGTTTATAATTGTTAAAACAACAATCATAAATGGTACTTCGTAAGCAAGCATTGTTGTTAAAGCTCTCATAACACCAATACTAGCCCAAGGATTTCCACTACCACTAGCGCTCATTGCCATTCCTAGCATACCTACAGCTAGTAAATAGACAAATATGAAAAAGTTATCATAGTTTTGGAATGCTAAGATATTAGAAGTTATTGGCATAAACATCGCTGTACCAATAATTCCACCTAAAGCCATAATGACTCCAAAATCAAATATCCATCCATGGCTTACACTTCTTTTACTCAATAATTTAAATATATCAATATATTCTTGGTACCAACGTGGTCCATGACGTTTTTGTAGTCTACCTACAATTTTACGATTGATTCCACCTAAACCTGTTTGGAATACAAATCCAAACAATGCGATGCCTAACCCAATTAAGATGTTAACTATCATAGTATCACCCCAATCAATAAGAAGATGACGACGACTATCATCCATACAATAGCTGTCGCTATATTTCTAGACATAAATAGATATTTACCTAATCTACCTATATCTTTTACTTTTTGTTTTAACGCCTCATAGAATGTTGTCATCCAATGAGATTGTTTTTCATATAGTCTTTCTAAAGGAGCATAAAAATCAGTAGAGTAATGTAATAAGTGTTCATCATGAACAAAGTTAGCTGCAGTATATGTGTCCATTAAATCTACTTTTCTTGATTTCTTTAATAAAATAAAGATAATAAACGCTACTACAACCCCAACTCCAAACACTAGAGAAATTACTGCAGGATTTAAAATTCCATTATGTCCGGTTATTTCAAATGTTGTAATGGTTAATGTTGAATAGCCTAATTCAGCAATGATATTGTTAATAAATTTTAATATCGCTGCAGGGAAAATTCCTGTGTAAATATTCATAAGAATTAATATTACTGTTGGTATCAACATAATAATCGGTTGTTCTTTGATTTTTTTATATTCTGTAAACTCTTGACCTAAGAATAAAGCCGCTAAAGGTCTAAATACATATAAGAATGAACCAATACTACCAAAGAATACTGCTATACCAATAAATATAAGTCCTTTATCTATAACTGATTGGAATATTAACCATTTAGAAATAAATCCTCCCATCGGTGGAATCCCAGCCATTGAAATAATAGCTACTAAGTATGCGATATAAGTAATTGGCATTTTATGAATAATACCACCTAATTCTTTCATCTTAGTTGTTCCGGTAGCTCTTGCTACAGCTGCAATTGCCATGAATGCAGCAGCACTAGCAACAGCATGTGCTAAAATGTGATAGAATCCACCTGCAAAACCAATTGAGTCTAGCAAACTAAACGCTACTAAAATATATCCACCATGACTCATAGATGAATATGCTAACAGTTTTTTAGCATCATCTTCTTTGATTGCCATTAATGTACCAAATATGATTGAAAGTGATCCAAGGATACCAACTACATATTGACCAATAGGAAGATTTATCGCAGTGAACATTCCTGTACTTGGAGCTATATTAACTAAGGCTAATATACCAATAAATGCACCTAACTTAACCAAAGCTCCTGATAAAACAGGTGAAAATGGATGTGGTGCATTACCATGTGCGATTGGTAACCAAATATGCATTGGAAATGCTCCCAGTTTTGCAAAAGCTGCGATTAAGAATAAAGCAAATACAACAACAGATGTTGATCCACTTAAGCCTTGTAAACCATCAGCAATTACAAATGTACCTGTCTGAGAAAATATCATGAATATACCCGTTAACAATGCAACACTACCTGCAACACTAAATCCAAAATATGAAATTGCTGCTTCCTTACTTTTCCCTTGAGGGATTAAAAACATTGTTGTCCAAATGATTAACTCAAAGAAGAAAAATAATTGTAAGAAATCATCTGTAAAGAAAGCACCTAATATTCCTGCTAAACTCAGCAAGAATAACATGTTATATGAATTTTTATATTTATAAGTTCCTACATAATAAGGATGGAAGAAACTTACCATTAAATATATAAATGCAATTATAATAACGAAATAAAACCCTAAATAAGTTTGTGTGAATGAGAATCCAGGAAGTATATTTACTGCTGTATCAAGGTTCATATTAAATCCATACATTGATAATGAAGCAAATACAAACATTGTTGCAAATATAGTAAATATTGATCCTGCTGTTGTATTTAATTTTGTAAGAAAATAACCAATAAAACTAGCTCCTACTAAAAACAGTATTAAATATTCTATACTAGCCATTATTGATCACCTCCTGTGAAACTGTATCAATCGTTGAATCAAAGTTATCTAATGGTGCTTTATAAGTACCAAGAACAAGTAATATCGCTGCTACAATAACAAATACTATTTTGAATGAAATATGATATTGTACATTGATTTGCTCTTCACCTTTATACCAAAGTTTAACTAACATTCTAACAAAATAAATGCCTTCAACAACTGAAGCAACTAATATAATTACAACTAACCATATTTGACTAGCTGCTGCTAATTGTGTTAAGAAATTTAACTTAATTACAAATCCAACTAATAAAGGCATTCCCATTACACTTAAGGTTGCTAGTGTAAAGGTTAGTCCTACTAAAATATTATTTGAAAATAATCCTTGTAAATTATCAAGATTATCATTTCCAACTTCTTTTGTTGCTTTGTTAATAACTAAGAATAAAACTAATTTACTTAAAGCTGCTGCTATAATGTAGTAAACTGCCCATATAACTACTCCATTAACAAATAATAAAGCGATAATACTAGCTTGAGCAACACTACTGAAAAGTAATATCTTTCTAGCTTTTGTAGATTGGAAAGCCATTGCTTCTCCAATTAATATACCTAAAGATAATAGAACAGTAACAACTAATAATAAGTTGCCTTCAAACACAAATAAATTAGTAATGTATCTACCTAAAACAAAACTCATAGCCGCTGCATATACTGAAGCAATCATTGGTCCACTAAGCGTATTTGATTTTCCTAAAACACCTTTTACCCATGAGTTAAACGGTAACAATTTTGCTTCAACACCAAGGCCAATAAACATTAATGTGAATGGTAAAATTAATTGATCATAGTTATTTGTATTGTTTATTTTGATAATCATATCAACCATATTTAATGTTCCGAACATTGAATATAATATTACTACTCCAAATAAAAACAAACTACTTCCAACTGCACCTAAAATCAAGTAATGGAAAGTTTTTAATGGTTTTTTATTTGATGTGGTGATTAGATAAGCTGCTATTCCAGCTATTTCTAAAAATACAAATAAGTTAAATAAATCATTAGTAAGTAATAAGCCGTTTAAACTTGCCATCGCTAGTAATAAAATACCTGAATATTTATTAAATGTTTTACAATTTAATAAAGCTATCACAACAATCAGCGAATTAATTAAAACTAAAGAAATTTGTGAATATGTATCAAATAATAAGCTGATACCTATTGGTGGAGCAAATCCACCTATTGTTATAACTCCCATAGGAGCTATAAATAAAACAACAAGATTAAATATTCCTACAGCCACTAATAGATATGTAGCTATTTTCTTGAATATTATTGAAATGAAAGCAGCTAACAAAGGAACTGCAATAAGAAGAATTATACTCATTTTTCTCCCTCCATTTCATCTAAATCAAATGTACCATATTTTTTATAAATACTTTTTGCTATAGTCAATGCTAAAGCTGTTGTACCAACACCAATTACGATAGCAGTTAAAACTAATGCTTGTGGAAGTGGATCAACATATATCAAACCAGCATCACTACTAGTAATAATTGGAGCGATACCATCATAGTTAAATCCAATACTTATAATGAAAATAAATAAACCAACTTCCATAATATTAAGAGAAATAATCATTTTAATTACATTTCGATTTGTTAATAATCCGTATAGACCAAACACAAATAAAATGATAGAAGCGTATTGTATCATGCTGATTCCTCCTCTGTTAAGAAGTTGTCGATAATACCAGAAATTTCGCTACCTACTTTAAGACCAACTAAAATATAGATTATTGGGATAATTCCAGCACTTAGTAATTCTCCTACGGTTCCTTGTGGTATAAAATTTTGTAAGAAATAGGTAGCAAAAACTAAACCTAATAAACCAATAACAACAAATAAACTTCCTGCAACTCCTTCTAAGATTTTAAAGCTTTTAATATTGCTTCTAAACTTGTCATCCGCTAAATATAGTAATAAAATTGCACTAGCAATCATTGCTCCACCAGGGAATCCTCCACCAGGAGTTAAATGACCGTGCAAAATAATATATAAACTAGTAACTAAGATAATTCCAAAGATTATTTTTGATCCAGTTTTTAACATAAAATTAGCTTTAAATTTTAAGTCTAAACGCTTTTGATCTTTAGACCCAAATATTAATGCAACACCTAAAGCACTGATAAATAGAACTGTTACTTCTCCTAAAGTATCAAACCCTCTATATCCCACAACAATAGCAGTAACAATATTGGCTGACCCAACATCATCCATATTATCTTGATCAAGATACTCAGCAGATACTCTGTCATTTACATCAACCGTTCCAAATTCAGGGAAAGAAGCACTACTATCTAATGCTAAAATAATAAATATACCCAATATTAGTGCAAGGACTAATCCTAATATATTTTTCATTTTGTTTCCCCCTTTCTGATAGATAAAAGAGTGAATACAAATAATGCTGTTACAAGTCCACTACCAATTACTGCTTCAGTAATTGCTACATCTGGAGCTTTCATTAATACAAATGAAACAACAGCTAACATACTCAAACCAGAGAGATATAAAACTGAGTTAATCAGTTTTTTAGAGTTAATAGCAAAGAACGCTATTATTAGGAGAAAAACACCTAAAATAAGTGAAATAACATCAAACAACGTCATTATCTTCACCTCTACAATTCATATCATCCTCAACTAAATTATTCGGAATATTTTTAGAATTATATGTAGCTTTTGCAATAGCGCTTGACCCAATAGGATTTGATATTGCTACAAAAACAATAATCACTAAAATCTTTGTTACCCATGATGGATTAGCAAAAAATACACCTATTAGCATTGAAAATGCTCCTAGTGTAGTTGCTTTTGTTCCAGCTTGAATACGATTAAACGTATCCGGCATTCTTAAAACACCTAATCCACCCAGTAAGAAAAATACACCCCCGATAGTCATAAATACATAACTAGCTATTTCCATCTTTTTTACCCTCCAAATATCTAGCAAATACTACAGTTTCAAGAAATGCTAAAATTGCATAAACAATTGCAATATCTAAATATAATTCACTTTGAAATAACGCTGCTAAAGCAACAATTATCCCGATTACAATCATATTCAGTGTATCTAATGAAACAACTCGATCGCTTAATTTTGGACCTACAATCAATCTGATGACTGTAAACAAAACACCAAGCCCCAATAATGAGAAAACAATAATATCCATCATTTGAAAATACCTCCTAAGATTTTTTCAAAAGAACCAGAAATGTTTTTTCTCTTCTCTTCTTTTGTTTTTCCTTTAACGTCAATTGTGTGAACATAAATAAAATCATCTTCTACATCAATAGATAATGTCCCAGGCGTTAAAGTAATTGAATTGGCTAATGTTAATTTGCCAATATCTCCCTTTAAATCAGTTTTTATTTTAACAATACCTGGATTCAAAGGAATTTTTGGACTTAATACTCTTCTAGCAACATCAAGATTAGCTAAAATCAGTTTCCAAATAAAAACAGGGATGTAAACAAACACAAATTTAACAAGTTTCCATGGAAAAAAGATATCAATGTTAAAATTGATATATTTAACCAAAATGAATGCTAAAGCTGCGCTTATTATACTCCCTAATATAACTTCATCTACTTGAAAACCAGCTAATAACAGGTATACAAGCAATAGAGTTATAAAAGCAGTAAAATACTTCATATCCATCCTCCTATAATGTATTTTTTCTCTATAAAAATATTAACTTAACTACACAAAAAAATTATCAAATTATATATAAACAATATAAAATATATTTTATATATATAATTGCATATTTTTGTTTAGTATATCACATTAAGATAATGTAAAAAAGTGATATGCTTTTAATAATTTAAATTTACTTTGAACTTAAAAACATATGTCAATATTAGCCATATTTAGCCAAAATAGATTATTGTTGAAAATATATTTTTTGCATTAAAGGCATTTATCTTATATAATAACTATGTATTTAACAATAATGATTTAAGGAGCTTTTTAAAATGAACAGTATTGAATATTTTCAGAATATACTCAATAAATCAGATAGTAATAGATATAAAAAATGGACTCAATATAGAGACCTTTTTACAGATTATATTATCGATAAAATAAAAAATAATCAAATTTCAAGAACTATCATTTTAGGA
>CAZZPD010000017.1:11849-22887 GCA_964655885.1 uncultured Candidatus Izemoplasmatales bacterium
TTAATTGATTTCCTTAAAGATGAGTTTCTTAAAATTACCTCTGTTGTAATAGATAAGTTTAATAAAAATATTATTAACTTATTGGATAAATCTTCACATCTAATAGTAGCCTCTGATATTCTTGAAGCTAACTATGAGTCTGATTTTTATAAAAGTATAAAATCACTAGATGAAATGGATCAAAGATTATTAGACTATCAAAATATTTATGGTATAGGGCTAGGTGATTATGGGTTAATTAATCTAGATCAATATCTTATACCTAAATCATCGAAATGGTTAGAATGGCCATTTAACGATCATAAATGTTTATTTGTAAAAATTAATGAATATAAAAAATAGAGTGAAATCACTCTATTTCTTTTCTAATAAAATATATAAGTTTTCTGTTTTAATATTGGTAAGAATTTTAACACCATATTCTGTATCAATAAAATCAACTTCATACTTGTCATCAAATACTTTAGCAATCTTGTATTCTCCAAAATCAAGATTGTTTTTGTTTATAAATGATATATTTGTTAATTTTTCATTGATTAATGTTGTAATTTTTGCTAAACCTAAATCATCAAATTGTTCTTTTAAAAGTTTTGGTTCAATAACTAAAGAACCAAAGTCTCCTTTAATACCAAAAACTTCTGTTACTTCAGTTAAGATATACCAACTCGCTGACCCCGTAAGATAGTGATACATTCCTCTGCCTTTTGGATTTATATATTCTGGTATACCTGGATAAATTTTTGATTTATCTATATTAATACAATGTTCATAGATAGAACTTAATACTTTATATCCTGCGTGTGCAAATCCTCTTTTATATAGGGCATTAGCATACATAACTGCCATATGACTGAACATAGCTCCGTTTTCTTTATGCCCATAAGCAAAACCAAAAGCTCTACCCATATTTAGTTTTAATTCTTTAAAGTCGGTATTTAAAACATACCCGCCTATATCATTTTTATACAAGTACTTATCAGCGCTTTTAATGATTTCTTTGATTTGTAAATCAGTGGCTGCTCCACTAAAAATAGTAAAGACTTGACCTGTTAGTGTCATGTTTTCTTTAGATACATCATCTAATGGTTGTGAATCGTCATCATAATATCCATTAAACCACGAATACTCTTTTCCTTCTAACCATTCATTGTGTCTGATTTGAATCAATAGAGTCTTACCTTTATCTTCTAATGTTTTTGCGGTTTCTTCGACATCTTTTAATACTTTTATACCACTACATCCTGCTTCAACTGAATCTAAGAACAAATCTCTATTTATATGCTTATTTGGGATAGATTTATAGTCATTATCAATTAAGATATCATATATTTCTTTAAGGATACTAATGCTTATTATTCCCTTTTCCTTTAGTTGTCTTAGAATTTTAGAAAGCTCGATTAAATTGCTTGCATATAAAGATGTAAATGCAACTGATTCTCCGTGATTATGAGCCATATCAAAAGCATCATTCCAATCTGCATCTTCAATTCTAATATTTGAATGTTTACCAAGGTTATATATTGGTAGAAGGTTTTGAACTAAAAGATGTTCCAAAATAGTCCCTTTGTAAATTTGATTATTAGTGTCTCGTAAAAGGGTATCATTATTTACATGTTCATTATTTATTTTTTTTGTATAATGTGTAAATTTATCATAAAAATAATTCTGTTCTTCAAGTAGTATTTTGTAATCTCCACTTTTATTAATATATAATATTGTTGTAAGTAATGGCCAACTACCATGATCCATCCAAACTCTTGCAATATTGTTTCTGTCTGCTAAAAATTGACCTGGTTTTTCACCGATGATTGTAGCGTTACTGCCATCAATTCTGACACCTTTATAGTTGTTAAGTAGCTGTTCTCGAACGCTTTTTGGGTTCATCAAGATTAATGCTAAGAGATCTTGCCACAAGTCTCTCCAACCTCTGCCACCTCGACCATAATCATGATGAGGCATAAAAGAGCATCCGTATATTCTTCTTAAAATCGGTTGCAAAGTAACCCATTTTAACCAACCATTTAATGTTGGATCTTTAAACTTGAATTTCAATGGTTTCAGCTCTTTTTCCCAAGCAATTAAAGTGCTCTGTTTTAGTTCATTGAAAGTTTTAGCATTTAAATTTTTAGCTTGGTTTTTAATCTGGTTAATATCTTCATCAATAATCATTGATAAAATTAAATTAAATGTTTGGTTTTTTTCGAGAGTGATTTTATGTAACTCCATACCCGAAGTTACTTCATACCCATCTACTGATTCATCTATTTTGTACTTATTGCTTAAGTCCTCTTTAACTACAATTGGATCTAATATATTGTTTCCTTCTCCTATGAATTCCTCTAATATTGGCCAATAGTTCTTAATTTTATAATCTTCAGATATAAATACTCCATAACTGTTTTTATTTAAGTTATGCCCTCTTTCATCAAAAGAGAAAGTAGGTGTATTTAAAATTCCATTTTTATATATTCTTGCTTTATTCAATAAAGAAGTTACATGTCTATGGTCTCTTAAATTGTCAGCGCTTCTAGAGTATAATGGAAAGCTGATTACTGGTTTAATTTTAAGTGGTTTGTCTGACTTGTTTTTAAAAACAATTTTATGCAATTCTTGATAACTATCATTAAATGGAACAAAGCTTTCAATTTCACATGAAAATTGATCGTTTGATCTTGTAATTTTATGCAATAAGAAATCAGCTTCTAAAGAAACCTCATCTTTGTTTAGCATTTGATATGGAGTGTTACCAGTAATACTCCATGTATATTCATCATTTATTCTAAAATAGATATTTCTATTATAGAATGAGTTTTGAATATCTTCACTTGATGTTGGGACCAATGCAAAACTATTTTGATCAATTTTAGCATCTCCACTTAAATTTGGTGAAATAGAACTTTTAAGTGAATAATAATTAGTTAATGGAAAATAAAGATAACTAATTTTATCTACATTATTTACTTTAAATTGTCCGTTTTCCTTTAGATATAATTTAGGTTTCATATAACCTCCATATAATAAAAATATTGTTAATTTTATAATTTAGTTTATTTTTGATAAATTAGTTTAGGTTTTCTGTTTTCATAGTAAATTCCCCAGTGTTTTTCTGGTTCGTTTGGATCATTATTTCCTTTCCACGGTTCATCAAATGCTTCAAAGAAGAATATTGTTATTTCATTTGCTTCGCTCCATTTTTGCATTTGTTCGATAAATATCTTCTGATTTTCTTCATTGGCATTCTCGGGCAATATGTCTCTACTACTATTTGTTGTCCAACCTGTTTCTGTAATAATACATTGTTTATTTGGGTATGTATTTTTAATTCTATTATATTCATCAACGCTTACGTTGAGTGCATCTTTTATAGAATGTCCTACCCATATAGGGTAAGTATGAATACTTATTATATCTACTTCTTTAGCTACATCAACTAATAAGTTATCCCAATAATTGATATTTTCACAATAAGTGACAATTTGTTTTGTATTTTTCTTAAGTTCTTTAACAAAATATAATACTCTTTTAGGAGAAACTAAGTTTTCATTCCATTCAGGTACTGCTTCATTACCAGCAGATACTGAAACAATGATATTTGGATATCTATTTGCTAGTTTAATTAATCTCTTTAGTTGTGATTCATTGTGTTCAATGTTTTTAGTGATTTGTTCAGCTGAATAAACTCCACCCCAAGCACATTGTGGATTAGAAATTTCTCCTGCTAAATCAATTCCCAACATAACCTTCAAGTTGATCTTCTCTTTTTCAATTACTTCTAATGTAATTTCTGCATGTTTAGATGGATCATACATTCTAATATAATCAAAATCATTTTCTAAAATCAATAAATCTTCCTTTATCTGCTTGTATGTTGGATAGATTTTTTTAATAGGACTTTGCCCATTTCGATAACCGGAATAGCATATAGCCTTTCCGTATTTTAATTCTTTCATTTAAATTTTGTGCCCTTTCATATTTAGTAATCGCTATATTTATAATTTATTTTCTTTAAAATTTATATTGGCCATCCTTGTCCCAAATGCCCCAATAAGCTCCATATTCACCTTCATGGTTCATTTTCCAAACTTCATCAAACGATGAAAAATAGAAGGTTTCAATTCCTTCGTTTTGTGCCCACATATGAGTTAGTATAAAGTATTTCATAGCGTTTATATATCCTGGTTTCGCTCCCCCATATTGTTCCCCTTTAGTTGGCCAACCAGTTTCTGTAATGATTACTTTTTTCCCATTAGAAGCGCTTTTAGCTAATTTATACATTTCTTTCATATAGTTGATAGAAATATCTATCTCACAATGCTCCCAGAAAGGATAACAGTTAACAAATAAAACATCAACTACATCTACAATTTCTGGATAATTAATATACATATAATAAGCATCTACATAACCTACTTGTATTTCAGGTACTTCTGATTTAACTCGTCTGATATATCCTATTAATTTGTCTATGTCTACTTCTTTTCTTAATAAAACTTCATTACCAATAGCTAACAAGTCAACATAACCTTGTTTAGCTATTCGAATTGCGTTTTTGATTTCTATTTCATTTTCTGCTTCATCTTCGGAAATCCATACGCCAACTAATGTTTTTAAACCTTTTTCATGAGCAATTCTTGGTACTTCTTCATTACCATTGGAACATGAGAACGTTCTAACCCATTTAGTGTAAGGTCTAATTACTTCTAATCTATCAGCAATTTGCTGTTGAGAAATTAGAGATTTTTCATCAGGATTTTGTCCTTCTAAATAAGGACTAAAACTAATTCCATGGATTTTATTTTTTAATAAATTTTTCATTTTTATTTCTAATTCTTTTTCAGTGAAATCATCTAAAGTTATTTTTTCTAAACTATTCCTATCTACATTAAGATAAGCTATTTCTTTTTCAGGTTTTGACATGGTAATCCCTCCCAAATACATTATACTTTATTGTTTTTTTATTTGCAACTAATATCTATAACGTTTTAGATTTTTAAATCAGTCAATTTGATATTCAATTTTCTTATTGCCATAGAAATAAAATATTGCATATCATTTGATATATATATATTTGCTTGATAGACTTAAATAAAAAGGAGTTTTTAACAATGAGACAATTTATTATACCTTATTTAATATTTAAAAATTCATATGAAACAGCGAAATATTATGAAAAAGTATTTGATGGTCAGATTAAATACATCATGTACGGTAAAGATACTCCAGATTGCAAGAAGGAAGATCTTGATAAAATCATGCATTTAGAGTTTGTTGTAAATGATAATTTTATATATATGGCTGATGGCGAAGAATTCCCTTCAAATCAAAGCGTTTTATTGCTTGATTATAAAGATTTAGAAGACATGAAAATAGCATATAGTAATATGTTAGCTGATTCTAAAGAGATATCACCGTTAAAGGATACTTTCTGGGGAGCTATTTATGGTGTATTAGAAGATAAATATGGAATGAGATGGGAATTTCATTATATGAAACCAAAAAATTAAACGGAATGTAAATTCCGTTTTTTTTTGATTAATAATTTAAAAAATAATGCTGTAGAAGTACTAGTGTTTTAGAATCAGTAATTTCACTATTTTTTAATAGTGACTGTACCTCTTCTTTGGTTAAAACAACTATTTCAATGAATTCATCATCATCGCCTTTTTTAGGGTTTTCTATTTTTTCGCAATTATTAGCAATGAATAACTCTATTACTTCACTGCTATATCCAACACAATTATGTAAATCAATATATTTTATATATTCTTGTGATACATAACCTGTTTCTTCTTCTAGTTCTCTTTTTGCACAAATAAGACCTAGTTCATCTTTAGAATCCTTTTTTCCTGCAGGAATCTCATATATTACTTTATTAATTGGATATCTAAATTGCTTTATTAAAACTATGTTTCCCTCTTTTGTAATAGGTAATACTGCAGCTGCTCCATCATGTTTTAAATATAATCTTTTACTTTTCTTTTCATTAGGTAATAAAACATCATCCAAAAATATATTCATGAATAAGTTTTTATATACTAACTTACTAGTTAATTGCTTTTCTTCTAATTTCATTAAATCATCTCCATGAATATTATATCAAAATATAATAAATTTGTTGTTCAAGTTAGAATTTATTTTTAATTATGATATAATATTTAAAAACGTATTTAGGAGAATATTAATGACAATTATTACTCTATGTATTTCAATTGCTTTATTTCTGTTTATTCCATACTATTTAAACATTAAAAAATTGAAGCATACTAATTCTAAAATTATTGTTTTATCTTTATTAGAAAGCCTTTCTGCTATTGCAATTGCTTTTTTGATTTTTCTTCAAGGTTTTTTTACGTCAAAATTGCAGATATTAATTACTATATTTGTATTTTTAATCAGCGGATTAATATATACATATATTGTTAGAGGGGTTGAAAAAGAATGGGATATTCAGAATGAAAACATTAAGAATAGTTTAATCATCTTTATTTTTTCAATTTTTTCATTTATGATTGGAATGACTATATTTAGATTTTTAAATCCTTTTGTTCAGATTTTACTTACTTTTTCATTTATTGTACTAATTAATTTTGCAAGCAAATATTTTAAAATATTTTTTAAGCCCCTATTTAAAAAAATAGCTACTTATTTCTCATTAATTAGCACATATAAGTATTTCTTATTTATGATTGTCATTGCTATCGTTGGTTTTTTCTTTTTTGTATTCAGATTGCCTCTAGACAATCTAAAAGACAATTTAAATCTTCTAGATCACACACCTTATCTTAAATTAGAAGGGTTTCCTACTGATATTCAAAATGATTTCAGGAATGAAGTAGTTTTAGAAATTGATACTGATGTTAATTTTAGAAATATAATTATTGACTATTATTATGATGATGAATACCTATATGTTTATGATAAATTATCAATTACTGTTTTTGATATAAATCAAAAGACATTAGTTAACATCATTGATTTACCTAATTATAACTTAACATTAGACACAAGTTTTTTCGAGGGTATTCTAACTAATTTTTTTGTGTATGATGATGAGTTATTTCTTCTAGGGGCGCAGGGATTTTATTCTGTTACCACTTCAGAAGTCATCAGAATTGATGATTTAAATTATTTTATTTCAAAAAAATTTATTTATAATGATGAGTTGTACCTCTATAGAATTCTTTCAGAGGATAATTATATGATATATAAATATGTTGATGGTAATTTAGAACTAGATATTCCTCTAAATAATTCATTAAGTGGTACTTATGAAACAGCTGTGATTTCGGATAATTTATTTTATGTTGAAAATGATAAGTATGTACTCTATGAGGATAATTCTATTAGTTTTGATATTTATGACGGAACAGCACTTTTTAATAAAGATGAATTGGAAATGTACTATGTTAAAAGCGTTCCTGACTTAAGTTTTACTAGATATGTAGAAGTTAAATCTGATGGTTCTATTAATGATTACACTATTAATCGTGCACATAATAGCGATATGACATTAGCTAATGGATATTTATTTTTAACTGAGTTTAATGATATTGATGATACAATGATTGAAATTATTAATCCTGATTTTGAAATTTATGCAATAAAGAATTTACCAAAGAAAACAAGTTTCTATATTCAAAATGACTATTTTAAACAATACTTAGCTAATTTTCACTCTAGTGAAAATGATTTAGAATATCTAAGAGTTGATAAAAATCGGGATCATACTATTCTTAGTTTAAATCTTATATATAATGATGATGTAGCTATTAATTTACCAATCTATACACATTTTGGATTAGGATATTTAATAATAATAGTAATTACTATATTTATTCCAATCACCAACTATAGAAAATATATAACTACCATAGGCTTTGAGGAAATGACAAGATCAAAAAAGGAAAATATTAATGATTAGAATTGGTTATCAAGGAATTAGATATAGTAATAGTGAAGAAGCAGCGTTTCAGTTTGCAAAAAAATTGAAGTTAGTTGATTTCACATTGATTCCTCTAGTTTCTTCGTTCAATGTTCTTGACAATGTTGATAGTGGAAATATAGATTATGGTGTTATTGCATATGAAAATAGTCGCGGTGGTAAAGTAACTGAATCTGTTCAAACTATGAAGTTCATTAAGTTGAAACTTGTTGGTGATATTACAATACCCATTCATCATTATTTATTTGTAAAAAATGATTTAATCAAAGAAGCTAATATCTTAAGGATAGCTAGTCATCCTCAAGCATTTATACAATGTAGAGATAATTTGAAAAAGTATTATCCAAATGCTACATTAATTGATGACGAAGATACAGCAACTGCAGCTAGAAAATTAGCTTTAGAATTGTTTGATGAAAATACTGCTGTTCTTTGTAGAAAAAATGCTGGAATTAAAAATGGTTTAACATTATTAAAATCTTATTTAGAAGACAGAAAAGATAATACAACTACTTTTAAAGTGTTTAAAAAATAACCCATTCAATTTGAATGGGTTCTTCTTTTATTCACCTTCTACTAATGCGTAAGTGATGTTTGTTTTATAACTTTTTGATTCATCTTTATTTATTAAAACATTTTTTCTAATGATTTTATCTTTTGATATATAAAATCTGGTATATTCATCATTATTATCGTTTAGTAATATGACTACTGATTTAAATAGTTTAAATGAATACTGATACTTGTTATTATTAGAGTCAATTCTGATTACTTCGTCAACAGAATTGAATATATATCTATCTTCAGTAATTTCAACTGCTTTGTTTGTATGAGATAGATATTTAAAAGTTTGATTTATTACTGTTAAATAATTTTTTGCTGCTATATTATTTTGTTCTGCTGCTAATTTATATAATTTATATGCTTTTTCTTGGTCTTTTACTGTTCCATTACCATATGCATATGAATTAGCAAGATAAATATATGCTTTTTTATATTCTTTTTCCGCTAAATAACTAAAATCATAAAATGATTCCTGATAATTTTTATCATCATAATTAATAATTGATAATTCATATATTGCTGGTAAATAATCTAATTCTTTTGCTTTTAAGAGATATTCTTTTGACTTTGTTTTATCTATTGTACAACCGTATTTACCTCTTAAATATATCATTCCTAAATCATAGAAAATTATGTCAATATTTTGGGCGGATTTATATTCATACCAACTCATAATTTTATGATGTTTATCCGCTAATGAATCAGCATTTCTAATTTTTCTTATAACATGATTAACTGCGAAAACATCAATTTCTGATTTGTCTAGATTCATTTCATCTTCTAATTTTTCTATCATGATAGCTGCTGAAGGATGTTTATAGTCATAATATTTACTTATAAATTTGATGTCTTCTTTTGTATTTATAATACTATTGTAATAAAAATACCTTAAAGACTCTCCACACCCTATTTTAGCTGCTACACTATTTGCAAATATTTCATCTTCTCTAAAGTATGGATTAGTTACTATATGATCGAATAAATTAAATATGTTATATCCTCCTAGCAAAATATAATCAAATGGCTTCATTAATTTTGAATTAAAGTACTTTCTATTTTTATATCTAAATGTATAAATTTGTCTAGCAATAATACTTGTAATCCTTAATAAATATACTATCTTGTATTTAACTAGTTTAGAGACTGAATGTCCTAATTCATGCCCGATAATGCCGTATAAAAATACATCATCAAATTTATAGGATGAGTTTATATATATTTTACCATCTAAATACGCAGCTGGTTCTAAAAAATTACTATCATCAACATAGAAGAATTTAACTTCAATGTCTGGATAGTATTTTTTGAATTGTGTATATATTGATTCAATCTTATCAAAAAAATCTTCTGGAAAATCGATGGTATTAAATATTGATTTTTTGTATAAAGAAACTCTAATCATCAATAATAAATAAGCAACATATAAAACCAAACAGACAACCCCTAGAATAGGATTGTCTTCGATTGATAATATTAAAAATAATAATATCAAGCTGATTTCTAATGTTGAAGCTACAACATTTAAAATAATGAATTTATTGTTTTTCACAGATACCTCTATAATTTATGTCCCTCTTTAGGAACGATACATATAAATTTAAAGTCGGTTTTGCCAATATTTTTAAATTGATGAATTGTATCACTTGGTACATATGCATATGATCCTGGGTTCACTTCTTTTTCTTCACCATTTATCATTAAAATACCCTGTCCTTCAATCATATAATTTATATGAGGCCAAGGGTGAGCGTGTTTTGGTGTATAACCAGATTCTTTCACTTCTACAACTCTCATAACATAATCATTCCATCCTTGCTCAGGTGAAACCAAAACTTGCATACTGGCTAATTTTGCGTCTGGATGCATAACTTCAATTTTATTAAGATCTTTAATATTTCCAATCATTTTTAAATCTCCTTATCCCATGGTTTATATAGAAATTTATTTAAGTCAATCTTGTTATTTAAGCATTCAATTCCTTCTTCAGACAATCTTTCTAATTGCATCAATTCGCCTGCTCCTCTTATACTTATCATGCCTTTAGAGTTAATGACTCTATGCCACGGTAGATTATGTTTCTTACTGGATGAGTGCAAAATCCTTGAAACTTGTCTAGCTCCAAAAGGATTTCCACAAAAAGTAGCAATCTGGCCATAAGTCATCACTTTTCCTTTAGGAATACTTTTGATTGTTTCAATAACATCTATTGTAAACTGATTCATATATATACCTCTTATATGTATATTTTAACATATAATATCTTTTTAAATAAAAAAAACACTTGGTCAGAGTGCTTTTTTGGGTTATATATAGAAAATAAAGGATAGAAAATGAAAAACTCATTTTACATTTCTTATTTTATTCTTCTATAGTGTAGTTAGTATGACAACATCGTGAAATTTTTGTGATTATTTTTATCTTAACAAGTTTCGTTATAAAAAGAACTCAGATCTGAGTTCTTTCTTATTTTTTTCTTCTGTTATTTTTTTTGCTATTATTGTTAGCTGGTCCTAATGAATCTTCCATATTCTT
>CAZZPD010000018.1:0-22883 GCA_964655885.1 uncultured Candidatus Izemoplasmatales bacterium
CTGATCCACGTACAGTTGGCTTAACGCCCATATGTCTTTTTCTACCAGCTTTACCGATGTTAACTAATGAATAGAACTCATTACCTACTTCACCGATTGTAGCTCGGCAGTTACCTAATACTCTTCTTACTTCTCCTGATTTTAGTCTTACTAAAACGTATTTTTCTTCACGACCTAAGATTTGTGCGCTTGTTCCAGCAGCTCTAATCAATTGTCCACCTTTACCAGGATATAATTCAATATTATGAATTACTGTACCTACAGGAATTTTTCTGATTTCTTTTGCATTTCCAATAACGATATCAGCTTTATCTCCAGATTCTACAGTCATTCCAACTTTTAAACCTTTTGGAGCTAAGATATATCTTTTTTCTCCATCAGCGTAATTAATTAATGCAATATTAGCTGTTCTGTTTGGATCATATTCGATAGTCGCAACTTTTCCAGGAATGCCATCTTTGTTTCTCTTGAAATCGATGATTCTGTATTTACGTTTTGCTCCTCCTGCTTGATGGCGGACAGTAATTTTACCTTGATTGTTTCTACCTCCGTTTTTCTTAACATTAGTAGTCAAGGATTTTTCTGGCTTTGTAGCTGTGATTTCTGCGTAATCAAGCTTTGTCATGTGACGCAAACCATTAGTCTGTGGTTTATACTTTATAATAGCCATTACTTTATCCTCCTATTAAACTTCATAAATGTCGATTGAGTTACCTTCAGCTAACGTAACGATAGCTTTTGTAACTGCTGCAGTTAAACCTGAGTATTGACCAACTCTTTTTGGTTTAGCTTTTCCATTAATGACATTTACTTTCTCTACTTTCACACCAAAGATAGCTTCAACTGCTTCTTTAATCTGAATTTTATTTGCTCTTCTGTCAACTTCGAAAGTATATTTTCTTTCTTCAGCTAATTTTGTAGTTTTTTCTGAAACGATTGGGCGTTTTATGATTCTATATTTATCCATATTAACTTAAAACCTCCTCAATCTTCTTAAGTGCAGATTCAGTTGCGATAATCATATTAGTATTTAATATGTCATAAACACTCATGTGGTTATAAGCTACTGTCACTACGTTTGGTATGTTTCTTGAAGCAGTTTCTACTAGTTCATTTGCTTCACCAAGTACCACCATAACTTTTCCTTCTGCTTTTAAGCTATTTAATACTGTAACCATTTCTTTAGTTCTTTGTGAAGCTAAAGCTAATGAATCTACAGCTACTAGGCAATTTTGTCTAACCTTGTCAGATAATACTATCTTAAGGGCCAAACGTCTAACCTTTCTATTAACTTTATAATCATAATCTCTTGGGCTTGGTCCAAATACAACTCCACCACCTACATAATGAGGCGCGCGTATTGTTCCTTGACGAGCATGTCCTGTTCCTTTTTGGCGATAAGGTTTCTTTCCACCGCCTCTAACTGCTGATCTATTTTTAACTTGTGAAGTTCCTTGACGCATTGCAGCTCTTTGTTGTTTTACTACATCATAGATAACTTGTTCGTTATTCTCTACTGCGAATACTTCATCACTTAAGTTAAGTTTACCAATTGATTCTCCTTGTTGATTCAACATTGCTAATTTAGGCATAGCTTTTTCCTCCTTCCGATAATATTATTTTTTAATTGCGTTTTTAATAACGACTAATGATTTTTTAGGTCCTGGTACATTTCCTTTAATTAAAAGGATATTTTTATCTGCATCAGAACGTACAACAACTAGATTTTGAATAGTCACTTTATCGTGTCCCATTCTACCAGGCATGTTTTTACCTTTTCTAATTCTGTTTGGTGCGATAACTCCCATTGATCCTACACCACGGTGATATTTAGATCCATGTGTCATGAAACTTGTATGTTGGTTATGTCTTTTAATAACACCAGCATAACCTTTCCCTTTTGATGTTCCTGTTACGTCTACATAATCACCAGTGGTAAATATATTACATTTTACCTCTTGGCCTACTTCATACTCTTCCATTCCTGAAAGACGTATTTCTTTAATGTAGCGCTTAGGTGTTGTTTCTGATTTTGCAAAATGTCCACTTAATGGTTTGTTTACTATGTTAGCTCTTTTGTTCAAATAACCTAATTGAACTGCTGAGTATCCATCAGTTTCTACTGTTTTCTTTTGCAATACAACATTCGGTTCCACCGAAATTACTGTGACAGGAATCATTTTCCCAGCTTCATCAAATACTTGAGTCATTCCTACTTTTCTTCCTAAGATACCTTTTGCCATGAGTACACCTCCTATTTAATATTTTTTACTTCAAGACGATATCTACACCAGATGGTAAATCTAAGTGCATTAATGAATCAATTGTTTTAGGCGTAGGGTTCACGATATCAATTAATCTCTTGTGAGTTCTTCTTTCGAACTGTTCACGTGAATCCTTGTTAACATGTGGACTTCTTAAAATTGTGAAAATTTCTTTTTCAGTTGGTAATGGGATCGGCCCACTAACTTTAGCCCCTGTTTTTGTTGCAGTCTCTACAATCCTCTTTGCTGATTGATCTAATAATCTGTGATCATAAGATTTCAATCTAATTCTAATAACTTGATTTGTAGCCATTTAAGCTCCTCCTTTGCATATAATTTAGCTTATATACAGGCTCATTGTGAATTCCCTGACATCTATTTTTTCATCGCCATTACAACGGCGACGTGTGTGTCAGCAACCTCTCAAATCTATGCCTTCCTATTTACATAGGCTTTAATATGATATCAAATTTAATATGTTAATGCAAGGATTTTTTTCTTGTTTTTTATAATTTCCTTTAATTTCCTTATATATATAAGAAAAATCATGAATTTTGATTGAAATCCATGATTATTTCCATTATATTTTCATTAAATTTTTTTGTATTGCAATTTGCATAATCTACCATTACTATAGGTAATTCCTCTAAAAGTTCTTCAAACTCTTCATATTCAATAAGATAATTATTGAAGCTTTTCGCTCGATTAACTAAAGACCAATTCATCAAAGCTTTTAATATCCCGGAACCACTCATTTGCATCGTCGTAACAGCCTGCATAACTCTAAATCTATCATATAAATCTTCTGAATTAACAAATACACTTTCATCTTCCAGAAAATTCAATACATAATCGAAATCATCTGAGTCTGCCCAGTTAGATCTAATGCTGTCTTCATAAAATAAAATTTCATCATTAGAGTTAGTAAATTTAGAAATAATAATTACTTTTGATTCGGTTCCATTACTGGTTATTTCTCCATAGGTCAAGTTAGATAAATTATTTACATTATATGCGTAATCTAATAATTCTTTATCTAATAACATTTGTTCAAATAATTGATAATCATCTGTATTTTCATAATCAACACCATTTATGTGTTGAAAATCTAATATAAGTATCTCTCCGGGGTTATTTTCAAGAAAATCAATTATTTTTGGAGTGATAAGACTAAATTTTTCTGATAGATAGTTGTGTTTTGTATACCACTCGTCTTCAAATAATGTTAGCCTGATGTCTAAATACCTTACTCCACTATTTAGTAATGTTTCAACATCACTAATCTGTGTTACCGATTGCTTCACTATAAATCCTTTAACTAAAAAGCCTGTGAATCCTTGCATAATTGAATCAGTATTGTATGGATCTAAATCACTAAAAATATTAATTTCATTTGAAAAAGCGTCATGAGCTCCTAACATAGCTACATCAGCTACTAACTGATCATTACTTAACGTTTCGCTCATCCAATTGCTATAATCTACATCAGTTTGTTTATGGCCAAAATTAATAATAGGAATATTGATTACTAAAACAAATAAAATTAGTATCAAAATTAAAACTATAACACTTTTTCCTATTCTTTTAAGAAGTTTCATTTTTTGATTCACCTGCTTCCCAAAAATCTGTAATCATATTTCTTAATTCTTCTACATCATTACAAACTTCTAAATGATTCCAAGCTTTAGGATATAAACTTAAATATTTTCTTGTAGTAAATCTATCATCGAATAATATTGCTACTCCTCTATCGGTTTCAGTTCTTATTACTCTACCAACTGCTTGGATAACTTTGTTTAATCCCGGATAAGTATATGTAAAATCAAATCCATTACTAAATGTTAAATCATAATGAGATCTTAAAACATTGTTAAACGGACTTAATGCTGGTAGTCCAACACCAACTATTAATACTCCACTTAATTGTTCTCCTATTAAATCTATAGACTCTCCAAAAATTCCTCCCATAACAAACATAAAAACTTGAGTAGTTTCAGAATCTTCTTTAAAAAGATTTATCATGCTTTTTCTTTCGCTTGTAAACATTTCTCTTCTTTGGGTAATAAAACTAACATTCTCAATTGATTCTGTTAATTTATTTTTCACCATGTTCATATATGCATAACTTGGAAAGAAAATTATATAGTTTCCTTTTTTTGATGTAACAAGAGATTTTGTCACTTCAATAATTTTATCAACTGAGTCTTCTCTATCTTTATATCGAGTTGAAATTTCATCGACCGCTAACAATAATAAATTGCTTTGTTTAAAAGATGAAACAAGAGATATGTCATCCCCTTGATTTTTCGTTAGTAAATTTTTGTAATAGGTTATCGGATCAAGTGTTGCGCTGAAGAAAGTACACCCTTCAGAATGCTCGTCAATCGTTCTTGAAATAAACTCTGAAGCATTCAAACATCTGATGGAAATTTGAACATCATTTTCAACGTTTTCTATCAAGAAAACAAACTCATTATTATAGTACTCACTAATCTTAATAAATCTGCTTATATTGAAATAAAATTCTCTTAAAGATTTCTTGTCAAATTTGATTTTATCATCGGCGAAAATTTGATCTAATTTTGATAATAATTTCTTTAAAGATTTTAGAAGATATTCATTAATTTCATCTTTCTTTATAAAGTCAACTTCAATCAATTCTATACTAACTTCTTCAAAGATATCTATGATTTGATTGAGTTCTCTTGTTGGATTTGGCTTTAAATACTTTGAAGTCTCTTTCACCCTTAAAAAATCACTGTTGAGAAGACTCGCTGAATACATTGATCTACTTCTTGAAACTAAGTTGTGAGCTTCATCACAAAGGATGATAGGATCGTATGCATCATCCTCAAAATAACGTATCAATTTAACTAAAGGATCAAAAACGTAATTATAGTCACACAAGATAATGTCACAAAAGTTTGAAGTATCCAAAGATAACTCGAAAGGACAGACACGGTGTTTTCTTCCATATTTTTTAAACACCTCTTGAGTGAATAATGACTCATTTTCAAAGATATCAAAGATAGCTTTATACACTCTTTTATAGTACCCTTTTGCATACTTGCACACCTCTGGGTCACAGTCTCTTTCTTTCAAAAAACACATAGAGTCTTTAGCGCTTACTTCGCATGTTTTAGCGATTAACCCGTTATATTCTAGCAACCTAACAGTGTCTAAGACAACTTTCTTGCCATCGTTCTTAGCGGTTAAGTAAAATACTTTTTGTCTTGGTTTGTTTACAGCCTTTAATGAAGCAAAAATTGAAGCGATTGTCTTACCAATTCCAGTTGGAGCCTCAACGTACAATTTTCCTTTTCGCAAAATATTCTTATAAATATACGCCATCATTTCTCGTTGGTTCAATCGATATTTCGGAAATGGAAAGTTTAATCCTTCAATGGATTTCAATCTTTCATTTTCATGATTTGATAGTGTTTTGATCCAATTGATATACTTAGAAATCGTCTTATCATAATGGTCTTTTAACTTGCTTTTGGTTAAATGTTTTTCAAATTGTAGTACTTTTTTATCTTCAACATTTATGTATGTTAATAAAATATCAATGCTTTTAAGATTATTGTCTCTTAAATACATATATGCGTATAATTTTAATTGTGTTATATGTGCGGGATATGTCTTAATATCGAGCAAATCAAAGTCTGCATGAGTTGATTTTATTTCTTCAATATATAGTTTTTTGTCTCTAATGATGACTCCATCAATTCTACCACCAATATTTAGCTTAATTTCTTCGTCAAAAAAAGTTGATTTAACTACAACTTCTTTTTGATCAGTATCCAAATATTGTCCTTGCCAATAGGCATGGATTTCTTGTCCTTCTAATGCTCTTGTTTTTAGAATTCTATCGTTTGTAATACTTCCAGAACCAAAAACAAATTCAGCAATTTCTTTGACGCTTACATTGAGTTCTTTCATCACTTCACCCTATAAATATTATATCAAAGAATCATTAAAAAAATGCGATTAGTTTCGCATTTCTTTTTTTAGTTTATTGCATAGATTTTCGCTTCCATTTTTTACCAACTTTTATTAGGTAATGTTCCTTAGCGAATTCTAATGTTTCCTTTACAGTTTCACCAATTGGTCTAGGGTTAAATTCTAATATTTTATTAGCTTTCGAGTTGTCAAAACTATGATTAGATTTTAATACTTTTAAACTGTAATGAGTAAATAATGGTTTCTGTTTCATCATCTTATAATAGATTTCTGCAAAGTAACTTGTTATGTAAATAAACCAATATTGCAATCTGCATTTTACTTGTTTTCTACCGGTAATTTCTGATATCATATCTAGTAATTTCTTAACTGTTATATCATGACCAGACAATAAAAATATATCTTTATCTTTTCCTACTTTTGCTGCTTTAATTATTCCATACACTACATCTCTAACATCTACAAAATTATAACTTCCTTTAATATAAGCAGTTAATCTACCCATTAAATAATCTATAAATAATTGACCTGTATTAGAAAGCTTATAATCATATGGCCCTATAACTCCAGAAGGGCATACAATGATAGTTTCTAGATTTCTATCCTCTTGATTTAATACTAAATTAGATGCAATTGCTTTTGATTTTGCATAATGTCCTTTTACTAGTTTAGGATCAAATATTTCAGGTTCTTTCATTGTATCTCCATGAGGAGCTTCTTTAAACGCATGAACACTTGATGTATAAACTAACTTCTTTATTTTATTTTCTTGGCATGCTTTAATTATATTTTTAGTGCCTTCTATATTTATCTTATATAGTTTCTTTTTTTTACCAGTTCCTATTTCTACCATGCCAGCTAAATGGAAAACTATATCATAATTTTTTATTGTCTCTCTTAAAAAATCATAGTCCAAGATATTTCCATAAACAACATCAGTGTATGGTTCTATTACTTCTATGTTATCGTTTGGCAAGGTTAATGATGTGATACTGTATCCCAATTTATATAACTCTTTTACCAGTACATTCCCTAAATGTCCTGTAGCTCCAGTAACAAAACATCTCATAATATCCGCTCCTTTCACTTTCATTATAATAGATGTTATTTTATAAGTAAACAGATGTTCACTATTTAAAAATAATTCTCAATATTCCATCACAAAAGAAAAAGACTAAATTTTCATTTAGTCTAAAAATCTTTATCATTTAATCTTAGTACATTAATCTGTTTATGTGACGCTGCGCCACCATCAATCATTATTTTTTTACCTTCATAAATAATATCATTGCTTTTGTTTATATAATAATTTGGAGTGTGTCCAATGATTAATTTTTTAGGAAAACTATCTGGTACTAATTTATCATATCCTCTTTCCCATATTGCATAATGCCTACTTGTTTTTTTCCAATTATCAAGAGAAAAATCTAGGAATCCATGCACTATAACATGTTTATTGAAAATAATAAATATTGGATTTTCGACAATCCAAGAAGTAAAAATTGGATATTTTCTTACTAAGTTTTCTTTTATTTTAAGTATTGATTCTTTGTTTATTGTTATTTTTTCTTGGTCCAAACTACCTAATTTAAGCGTTTCGATAAAACCATTGTGTTTTATATTCCATTTTATTGTTTTTAAATTAATATTACCTTTTAAAATTTCAACAAGAAAATCATCATGATTACCAACCACTGCTAAAACTCTATCTTGAGTTATTAGCCTTTCAATAAACCTTATGGTTTTATCTCCTTGTTTACCTCTATCTAAAATATCTCCAACAATTACTAAAATATGATTTTCATTTTCCATATCAAAACCAGCTTTATCTAAAGCCTTCATTAATAAATCATATTGAGAATGAATATCACTAAGTATAAAATATATAAGCATAAAAAATCTCCAACACAAAAAAACACTAACTTTCGTCAGTATTTTTTAATTTAATAATTATAATTCGTAATGATCTAAGTTAAATGCTTGGCATACACCTGGGCAAGTACATTTGCCATCATAAGTGTTAACACCATGTCTTAAAGGTTTAGAAATTTTTATTGCTTCTTCTAATCCTTTGTCTGCTAATAAAAGACCATATCTTAATGTTGCGTTATTAAGTGCAACAGTTGAAGTTTGAGGTACTGCACCAGGCATATTAGCCACACAGTAATGAACTACACCATCAACAACGAAAGTAGGGTTGTCATGGTAAGTTGCTTTTGAAACTTCTGTTGATCCACCTTGATCAATTGCGATATCTACGATAACTGATCCAGGTTTCATTTTACTATAGAATTCTCTTTTGATTAATTTTGGAGCTTTAGCTCCAGGTAATAATACTCCACTTACTACTAAATCAGCATTTATACAAGCTTGTTCGATATTGTGATTATTACTATAAAGTGTTGTTATTTTATTTCCATATACTTGATCTAGATGAGTTAATTTATTTAAATTAATATCTAAAACTGTAACATTAGCTTCTAGTCCTACTGCCATTTTCAATGAACTTTCACCAACAACACCTGCACCAATAATAGCTACATTTGCTCTTCTTGTTCCGGGAACTCCACTCATTAAAATTCCAGATCCACCAAATGGTTTTTCTAAATGTTTAGCACCTTCAATAACACCGAGTCTACCTGCTACTTCACTCATTGGTTTTAAACATGGTAATGAACCATCTTCTTCTATGATAGTTTCGTATGCAACACCTTTTACTTTGCTTTTTAACATTGCATTAGTTAAAGGCTCATCAGCTGCTAAATGTAAGTAAGTATAAAGTACTAAATCTTCACGGAAATATTGATATTCCGCTGGTAGTGGTTCTTTAACTTTAACAATCATATCTGATTTGTTCCAAACATCACTAGCTTCTTCTAAAATTTCTGCACCACAAGCTATATATTCTTCATTTGTAAATCCAGAATTTAATCCTGCATTATTTTCGATATAAACTTTGTGGCCATGATTAGTGTATTCTTTTACACTACTTGGTGTCAAACCGACACGATATTCTAATTTTTTTATTTCTTTGACACAACCTATAATCATAATTTTATTTCACCTCGCCGATTATATTGTAACACAAAAGCAAGCGTTTTCATAACACTTTTTTTAGAAATTTTTTTGTATAAATTTTTTGGGTTTTTGCCCATAAAAAAACCAAGAAAAATTCTTGGTTATTTACATGCTAATTCATATATATTTTTAGCGTCTTCCATCGTAATTCCCTTAAAAAAACCAACAACATCTCCACAGTTAATTCTTAACTTTTCAACTAGCTTATCAATGTCTTCTTTTTTAGCTCCAATGTCATCAAATGATGTTGGCATATTAATTGATTTAAAGAAATTTTCTAAAGCTTGAATTCCTGCTAAAGCTACCTTTAAAGGCTTTTTAGGTTTGTCCTTGATTCCAAAGACTTTTACTGCTAGCCTTCTATATCTCTGTACATCTACATTAATTGTGTATCTCATATATGCAGGGAAAATAACAGCTAATCCAGCACCATGAGTCACATCATATAAAGCACTTAATTCATGTTCTAATCTATGAGAAGCCCAGTCTTCTTGTCTACCCACTCCTAATGACCCATTGTGAGCAATCGTACCAGCCCAACAAATGGTTGCTCTAGCTTCATAATTAGTTGGTTCTTCCATCACTACTTTTGCAGCTTCAATAATTGATACTAGAGTAGCTTCACAAAGCCTATCTGTTAAAAGAACATCGTTAGTTCTAGTTAAATATCTTTCAAAAATATGAGCCATCATATCAACGATACCAGCTGCTGTTTGATAACTTGGTAAAGTATAAGTTAATTCTGGATTGATGATTGAAAATACAGGTCTAATTGAATCCCCATATGCAACTCGCTTTAACATCCCATCGGTCTTAGTAATTACAGTGGCGTTACTGCCTTCTGAGCCCGCAGCTGGAATCGTTAAAATAACTCCGATTTTTACTGCTTTGGTGATTGTAGCTGTTCTTTCATAGAAATCCCAAAAATCACCTTTATATTTTACACCAGCAGCAATTGCTTTAGCTGAATCAATTGTTGATCCACCACCTACAGCTAAAATGAAATCTACATTTTCATTCCTACAGAGTTCAATCCCTTCATATACTAAAGTATCTCTAGGATTAGGTACAACCCCGCCTAACTCAACATATTCAACGTTTACTTGTTCTAAAGATTTTATTACTCGATCAAATAATCCACTTCTTTTAATGGATCCAGAACCGTAATGTATCAATACCTTTTTAGCTTTTTCTTTCTTTATTAATTCGCCAACTTGACTTTCTGTGTCTTTTCCAAAAACAAAGTTTGTGGGGCTATAAAAATTAAAATTTAACATCCTCATCACTCCTTGATAATTATTATAACACAATTTATTTATAATATAAATATTCTAAATTACCAATTAATTACTTATAATTTAGTGGTATAATAAATTTAACAGAAAGAAGGTGCACAATGAAAGATTTAAACTGGGTAAAAGATATGCATATAGCACATAGAGGATTACATTCAAAGGATCAATCAATTCCTGAAAATTCAATACCAGCATTTAGACTCGCTATGAATAAAAACTACGGTATTGAAATGGATATAAACGTTTTGAAAGATGGCACAGTTGTCGTTTTTCATGATTACAATCTAAAAAGGCTTGTCGGAAAAAATATAAATCTTGGAGAGTTAAATTATGACGACATTAAAGACTTTAAAATTTTAAACACAAACGAAAAAATCCCAACATTAAGAGAAGTTTTAGATTTAATAGATGGAAAGGTTCCATTACTAATTGAATTAAAACCCTTGGGAGACAACAAGCTACTTTGTAATCAATTTTATGAAACAATAAAAGACTATAAAGGTAAATATGGTATTCACTCATTCAGTCCAAATATAGTTATGTGGTTCAAAAAAAACCATCCAGATATAATTAGAGGTCAAATTACAGAATATTTTAGAGATAATCCTAATATGAAAAAAATCTCAAAATACTTGATGAAATCAATGTTTTTTAATCGTTTTACAAAACCTGATTTTGTTAATTATGGAATTAGAGATTTACCAAATAAATATTGTGATAAAGCATATAAAAAAGGATTGTGCATTATATCCTACGCATCTAGAAATCAAGATGAATTTGATATGGTAAAAAGACATTATGACAATTCTGTTTTTGAATATTTTATTCCAAAGAAATAAACATTGAAGGTGATTTTTATCAAAGAAGAAATTAGATTACAAATTGAAAAAACAAAAGAATCCATGATAAATAATATGGATAATTTTATTATGGATAAAAACACTGAAACATTCAATGAATTTTTCTTAAGAGAATATTTAATTAACTATTTAAATCTAATTTCCTTAAAATCAAATGAAAGAACTCCCATATTAATGGTTATAAATATAGATGATATTTCTGATATAAATGCAAGATATTCAAATGATGAGGGCGATGAAACTATTAAGAATCTAGGTTATTTGATTAACCAAGTTAAATCAGATGATCAATTGCTTTTTAAAAGAAAGGGTCCTGGATATATATTGTTTCTACACGATTTTAAAGGGAGAAGTATTAAAGATTACGCTTCTGTTTTTCAAAATATAGTCAAAAATTCTGAAGCTTTTATCGAATCTATAACTGTTTCTATCGCTGTAGTTCAATTTAATGAAATTGAAACCGAATTAGATATCCAAGAAAAAGCTGATGCATTAATATCTAAATGTAATTCTAGAATAAATAAAAGCGCTGAATTGCATAGTAATGCATACATTTCGGATGATCGACCTGTTACACATAAGAGTGCGGGTAAAGTATTGATTGTTGAATCAGACGAATTGCTTCTAAAAATATTAAAAATGGCTTTAGAGAAACAAGATTATCAAGTAACTGCTGTTAATGATGGTGTTACAGCATTAAATTATGCTAAAAAATATTTGTATGATGCTATCATCGCTGATAGATATTCACATAAAATAGATGGATTGAGATTTAAACAACACTTAAATGAATCATCCATCAACATGAATACACTCTTTATGATGACCGTTAATAATAAAACTGTCAATATTGTAGAAAAAGCCAACCTTTTAAATATAAATTATATATTAGAAAAACCAATTATTTTTGAAGAAGCTTATGGAATAATTAATAGAGAACTGATAAGAAAGAAGTATACTAACAGATGATTTTAGAAGATGTTTTATTTATATCAATTATTTTATTAATTATATCAATCATTTTAATTCTATTAATATTCCTTCAAAAAAAGTTAAAAAGAAGAAAACAAATAAAATTTCTGCACATTCAAGAACTATTAACAAAAAGATATCAGTTTTTTGATGATATTAAAGTTAGTTGTAGTTTGATTAACTACATTAAAAACTTTTTTATATTAACTCAAAGAATTCAATTAACACAAGTTGCCTTAGATGAAGCATATAATTTTTTCTTAAAGAAAAAGTTAATCCATAAACTTTTAAAACAACTTAATTCATCTAATGAATATAAACGAAAGAGAGCGATAACTTATTTATCGCTTTTTCGTAATAAAGTAACTAGTAAAGCTTTAATAGAAAGATTATCTATAGAAAGAAAAGAGCATATAAAAATACTTATCGTTAATGGATTAAAAAGAGATATCGATAAGACTGTATTAAAAAGTATTATTACTAGTCTAATTAATTCTAGAAGATATTATCAATTAAGGGTCATAAAAATACTTAAAAAATATATTGATCAATCTGAATACGATTTAAGTGAATACTTTAAATCTCCATTAATAGAAATTAAAGAATCCTTTATTGAGCTTTCAATGGAAATCTATCATCCATCTTTTGAAAAACCGCTTATTGATACTCTAAATGAAATTGAAAACCATTATTTATATGAAGATTCAACTCTATTAAAAAATATAAGAAAACCTAGAATTGATAGATTATATAGACAGACCTTAACTGCTTTATCGACATATTACGGCTTTGACATTAGCAGTAATAAATATCTAGCTCATACTGATAACGAGATTGCAAGAATAGCGGCTAACTCATTAATAAAGAATGATGATATAGAAACGATTAAAAAATTATCTAGTTTTGCTAGTTTAACAAAAAATGACAAGGTTTACTCAGATGCTATTAATGAGATGTGTCAAAATAACAAATCTTTATTTAAGGATGTTTATGAATTATTTAAAAAAGAAAAAGACAAAAGAAAAAAATATCTTTTATCTGGGGTTTTATCTAAAAAAATTGATTATTTACTATTAATTGTTGAAGACAACAATGAATTAACTAATTTATTGGAATCTATGGTTAATAGTAATTACTCAGTTAATATAATTAATTGGTTAAACTCAAATAAAGACGAAGAGCTTGAAGAAAATATTCTTAATATAATTGAATCTATAGCTGAAGACAATTATGAGTTTTATTTAGAATTAAATAATTACTTAAAAAAAGATATATTCAAAAAAATGGGGTACATTCAAACTAAATATCCTGGTCAAGTTAAACCAACCACTGAACCAGAGTTTAGAAAATTTAGATGGTTGTTAGTTATATTGTTAATTCTAACCTTATCTTTACCTATAATATTCTTTATTACTAAAATAAAGTTTATATTTAATTCTTCGATTACTCAAATATTAACTCAATACTTAATTTCAATTAATGTTTGGTTTATTGCTTATTATGTGTTTATCAATTTATTATATATATCGTTTGCAATTATTGCCTTAATTGAATATAAAAGACAAGAAAATTTGTGGGAAATAAAGAGTGAAGATTTCCTATATGAAAATGGTGTTGTTTCTCCAATATCAATTTTGGTTCCCGCTTATAATGAAGAATTAAATATTGTTGAAAGTATCAGATCACTTTTGAGTCTGAAATATCCAGAATATGAGGTTATTGTTGTTAATGATGGTTCTAAAGACAAAACACTTGAAGTTATTACTAAAGCTTTCGATTTAAAAAGAGTTGATTACAATGTTGATGAAATCATACACACCAGATTGGTCAAAGCTGTTTATAAAAACAAGTTTTATTCTAACCTAATTTTAGTTGATAAGGATAACGGTGGTAAAGCTGATGCTTTAAATGTAGGAATAAACTTCTCTAAATATGACTATGTTTGTGGGATTGATGCAGACTCATTAATTGAATCGGATGGATTGTTAAAAATGATGTCTTCTGTGTTAGATCACGATGAAATAACTCTTGCGCTAGGCGGATCAATCGTTCCTGCAAATGGAGCGACAGTTGATCATGGTCTAGTTGAAAAATATGAAATGCCAAAAACCGCTCTTTCAAGATTGCAAACGATAGAATATTTAAGAGCGTTTAATACTGGGCGTCTAGCTTTTTCTAGATTAAAATGTTTCCTAATTGTTTCAGGTGCATTTGGTTTATTTGAAAAAAGAATATTAAAAGAAATTGGTGGATATTTATCAGCTAGTTCCTTCAAAAAGAACACTGTTGGAGAAGATATGGAATTAGTAGTTAGAATAACTAAAAAAGCAGCTGAATCAAGTCTTAATTATCGAGTTGATTATATTCCTATGGCTAGATGTTATACCGAAGTCCCTGAAAGTTTTAAAATTCTTAAATCTCAAAGAAACAGATGGCAAAGAGGGTTAATTGAAACATTATCTTTTCATAGAAATATGATTTTTAATCCTACATATAAAGCAAACGGATTGTTTGCGATGCCTTATTATTTTATTTTTGAGATGGTTGCTCCAATGTTAGAGTTACAGATTTATCTATCATTAATCATTGGTATCATATTTGGAATATTTAATATTGTATACTTACTTCTACTACTAGTAGCTACGTGTTTCTTAGGTATGTGTTTATCTATGATATCTTTATTCGTTCAAGAAAAATATTCAACGCCACTATCTTTTAAAGATACGATGATTTTAATCTTATATGGTATCTTTGAAAACTTTGGGTGGAGACAATTTATAAGCATGTATAGAACATGGGGGTATTTTTCTTCTCTTAAAGGCAAACATACATGGGGACACATGAATCGAGTGGGATTTAAAAAATAGTAAAAAAAATGAGTCGAAAAAAATCGACTCATATTTTATTTAATCTACATCAACATCAAAACTTTCTAGGACATCTCCTTTTTTTGGCGCCTTGAAATCTCCATGTTTTACAAAGAACATTGTAACAAATGATGCTAAAACAAATAATGCAGCATATGGGAATAAAATTGTTCTACCAAAGCTATCCATTAATAATCCAGATAAGATAGGTGTAACAATTTGAGCTGACATACTAAATGTATAGTAATATCCTGTATATTTACCAACATCACTACCTTTAGCTAGTTCAACAACCATTGGGTATGAGTTTACATTAATTGTAGCCCAAGCAATACCTGTTAAAGCAAATATAATGTACATTAAGAATGCTGTATCAGGTGTTAAGAAATACACTGTACCAAAACATACTGTTAAAGCTATAATTCCAATTAGAATTGTTTTCTTTCTACCTATTCTAGTAGCTAAAATACCAATTGGAATAAATGCAATTAACGCAGCCATTTGAGCAATAATGATTGGTAATCCATAATCTAATCCTAATACTTTAGGTGCGTAATCAGATAATTTAGACATAACAGCGTTATATCCTATAAACCATAATGCTACTGAGAATAAGATAAGAAGTAATGATTTTCTTTTAGCTGCAGGAAGTTTTTCTTGAACTTCAGATTCTTCTTCAACTTCTACTAAGTTATATTGCTTATCCATTTCTTCTTTTTCTTTAACTAATTTAGGTTCTTTAACTTTCCATAGGAATATTGCAAGTAAAACCAACATCAATGCACTTGTAATGATGAATGCCGGTGCATAATTTACATATGAACGTCCATCCAGTGCAAAAGCCATCAGCATGACTGTAGCCATAATTCCACCGACAGTTCCCATTAAATTAATTACTGCATTTCCTTTTGATCTAAGTGGTTTTATTGTAACATCTGGCATCAATGCAACAGCAGGAGATCTAAATGTTGCCATTGATAATAAAGCAGCTAATAAAACAACCATAAATACAATAAAAGTAAATGGCGAATGACTTGTAACAATCCAAGCTCTTTTATTTAAATGTAAATAATATAGCTCTCTTAAATCTTTTAAGTCTTCGTTATCTAAATCTCCGGCAGAATATGTAAATATCTCATTCATACCTTCACGATTATCTTTTTCATAATCTAATAAGTCTGGATTGGTTTCGTCTCCAGTATCATCGCCATCAATAACTTCTTCATAGAAAGAATCGTAAGCTTCTTGATCAATAACTCCATCATCTTTTAATGCTTGCCACTGTAAAATGATACCATCTCTTAAGTCTTGCCAATCAGTGAAATCGTAATCTAGATTATTATCATAAAAATCATTATATTCTTCAATAATTGCAGTTTCAGATTCTATTTTAGCTTGTTGGAAATTATCCGCAAACGTTAAACTTAAAAATGCAAAAGCAGCAATAATTGTTCCTACAATTATATAAGGAGTTCTTCTTCCTCTTTTTGATTTCTTTTTATCTGATAAACTACCAAATAAAGGAATAAGGAATAATGCTAACACATTGTCTAAAGACATAATTATACCTGAAACAAATTGATTCAAACCAAACTTATCAATCAATATTTTAGCAATAATTAAGTCATAAGTTCTCCAAAAAAGTGTGATAAGTAAAAATGCTAACCCTACATAAAAGGTTTTCTTATAGTTTAATTTCATATTCCACCTCGTTTATTTTCTTAATTTACATTATAACATAATATATGAAATTCATTTTTATAGAATTAAAAAAAGCATTCAAAATGAATGCTTTATTTGCCAGCTCTTACTTTACTTGCAATATATCTAACTGCTAATTCGTTATATTTATTAACATCAAATTTCTCTACCGTTTTTTCATTAGTTCCTGAATTTATTTTTAAGTAAAGTGTTTTTGAAACTCTAAAAAGCAATATTAAACCAATAAACCCTAAGAATCCTGCAGCGGCATATTTAGTGTACGGTTGATAAGGTAAGATTGTTGTTGGTATTGAAATAGTTCCCATATACAATGCATATGCAGCGTATAACGCTCCAGCAAGTAGTAATAATCCTATCAAACGAACCCATACTCTATTTTTAACTGACTCAATATAATATTCTAAACGATGGATTGAATTTAAGTCTATTTCATTCATCTTTTTATGTTTTGCTTTTCTACCTCTAGATAAAGCCATACCTTTAGAATATATAATTAATCTTTTTGTAGTAAGTAATACTTGACAAGAATACCCTTTTGCATTTAGCTTGCGAAAATCTTTATAGACTTTCTCGCCTCTATCCAAAGTGATATTTTTTAATATATTTCTTTTCATACTATATCCGCCTCATCTCTAGACTTAATTGTATATTAAATCTATGTTATTTTCAATACATTATAGGAAAATGAGTTTTTAAAATCTATTTTATTTTATCTTTAAAAACCTTAGTTATTTCCCCAAATAACATCGGAATGAACCCTAAAGAAATAGCTACTAATGCTTCTTCTAGCGTTAAAGCTTCAATAGAGAATATATTCGCTAGTGCAGGAACATAAACAAGTAATGCAATTAAAGCTACCGACAAAAATACAGCGTAATTTACAGCTTTATTAGAAAATGGATTTGATTGGAAAATAAACTTAGTTTCTGATCTAGCAGAATATGTTCTAAACAATTCACCAAATACTACAGTAACAAAAATCATGGTTCTTGCTTGAACTAAATCTGCATTACCGTTTGCTGTCATAATTAAACCAATTTTAAAACTAATTAATGCAGCTATCATCAACCCTAACCCTTGAACAATTACTTTGATTAATGTTGGTTTATTAAGGATTTTTTCTTTTGTATCTCTTGGTTTTTGATCCATGATATTAGGTTCGCCTTTTTCCATACCAAGTGCAAAAGCGGGGAATGAATCTGTCATTAAATTAATCCATAATAAATGAATCGCTAGTAAAGGAATATATCCCCCAAAGAAATTACTAAAGATCATTGCGATTAATATAACTAAAATTTCACCAATGTTACATGAAACTAAATAGATTGTAAATTTTCTAATATTACTATAGATAATTCTTCCTTCTTCAACTGCTGAAACAATTGATGCAAAATTATCATCAGTTAAAATCATATTACTTGCTTCTTTTGAAACTTCAGTACCAGTGATACCCATAGCCACACCAATTTCAGCTTGTTTTAAAGCTGGTGAGTCGTTAACTCCATCTCCGGTCATCGCTACTACTTCACCATTTTTTTGAAGTATTTCTACGATTCTAATTTTATCTGCTGGTGTGCTTCTAGCAAAAACATCACATGTCAAAATAGCTTCTTCAAATTCCTCATCAGTCATATTTTTTGTATCTTCACCAGATAAAGCAATATGACCAGGTTTTAATATATTCAATTCTGTTGCAATAGCTTTAGCTGTTGTTAAGTGATCTCCAGTAATCATCATTACTCTGATACCAGCATGATGGCATTTTGCTATCGCTTCTTTTGCTTCAGGTCTAGGCGGATCTATCATCGCTGTTAACCCAACAAAGATTAAATCTTTTTCTAAATCATCAGATTTTGGTGTATCAGTAATACTATATGCATATCCTAATACTCTATATGCGTTTTTAGAGTATTCTTCATTTTTATCTAATATGTTTTTAATATGTTTCTTAGTGATTTCTTTTACTTCTCCATTTATTAAAACTCTATTACATTGTTTAATTAATTGGTCACAAGCTCCTTTAGTAAGCACTAAGTTTTCATTGTTAACCTTATTAATTGACGTCATCATTTTTCTTGTTGAATCAAATGTGTATTCGTTTAACTCAGGATATGTTTCATCAAGATTTTCTAAAGAATACCCACCTTTAGCAGCTAGTACAAGTAAAGCCCCTTCAGTTGGATCTCCTAATACTTTATCAGCGCTTTCAATTTTTGCATCATTACAAAGCAAACAAACTTCAAGTATTTTTGTAAGGTTTGGATTTAATTCTGATTTTTTTCCATTAAGTTGGATTTCTCCAACAAGTGTATACCCATTACCTGTGACATCATATTCATTAGTTAAATCGTATACTTTCCTAACTGTCATTTCATTTTGAGTTAAAGTTCCAGTTTTATCTGAACATATTACTGTAGCTTGCCCTAATGTTTCAACGGTAGATAGATTTTTAATAATTGCATGTCTTTTAACCATTCTTTGCATTCCAAGGGCTAAAACAACTGTAATAACAGCTGTTAATCCTTCAGGAATAGCAGCAACTGCTAATGCAATAGCAGTTAAGAAAATTTCAAACAATTCTTTCCCTTGTAATAAGCCTAATCCAAACACCACTAGAGATACAACAATACAAATGATACCTAACATTTTAGCAAATTGATCAATTGTTTTTTGTAGAGGTGTTTTTCCTTCTTCTACTTCATCTAGCATAGTCGCAATCTTACCAATTTCTGTTTCCATACCCACACTAGTAACAATCCCTTTACCTTTACCATAAGTAATTAAAGTAGACATATATACACAGTTTTCTCTTTCTGCTAAAACTGTTTCATCTTTAAAAGTAATTGATGCATCTTTTTCAACAGGTGTAGATTCACCGGTTAACGCTGATTCATCAGATCTAAGATTAGTAGACTCTAATAATCTAATATCAGCTGCTACATAATCTCCAGTTTCGAGTAAAACAATATCCCCAACAGTTAATTCCGTTGATTTTATTTCAACTGCTTTACCATTTCTAATTACTTTAGCTAGAGGAGAGCTCATTTTCTTTAAAGCAGCTAATGCGTTACTTGCTCTTTGTTCCTGAACAACTCCAAGTACTGAGTTTAAAATAACGATAGCTAAAATAATTAATCCATCTACTAACCCTTCACCTTCAATAATTCCTAATACAATTGAAATACCTGCAGCTATTAAAAGAATAATAACTAAGAAATCATTAAATTGTGAAATAAACATTTGAAATAATGTTTTTTTCTTCTTTTCTCTTAATTCATTAAGACCATATTTTTCTTGTCTATTTAAGACTTCTTCGCTAGATAAACCAATCTTTTTATCTACTGATTGTTCTTCTAAAATTTGTTTAATCGTTTTCTGGTAGTCGTTCATAAAATATTCCTTTCGTTTTATTAAAAAAAGACCTATGCACGTTTTTTAGTGCATAAGTCTCGCTGTTTAAAATTAAACCAGGCTTTCACCATGATGTTGATTTAACCGCGCATGCGCCAGCTACTCCCTTATCGTAAATATTATACTATATTTTCTTCAAAAATAAAGTATATTTTTGTTATTTTAACCCTTTTTTAATCTTTTCTGTTATTGGTTTGTAATGATTAATTAATAGCTCAAATAGTAAAGCAATAAATATCAATAAAAATGTCCATGCAAATACTTCGTCATACTGCAAATTTACTTTAGCTAAGTACAATTGGTTTCCAATTGAGTTTTTAGTTTGACTAAGATACTCAGCCATAACTAGTACTTTTATACCTAGTCCTAATGATTGTAATAAAGATGTTCTAATATTCTTAGATATCAAAGGAAAATAACAATGCACTAACCCTGACCAAAAATTATCATCTTCTAATTTATATACATCAATAAGTTCAGAATCGATATTTGTAATCGCTCCATAAGTTCCTTGATATATCAAAGGAAACAACATAAGAAAAGTAATAATATAAGGAGTTAAACTGAACCCAAATATAATTAATAAAATAACAGTAATTGAAATTACAGGAACAGTTCTTAGTATTGTAACTATTGGATTAAAAAATGTTGCAAAACTATTTTTAAATCCGGCTAATATTCCTAGCAACAATCCAAATATTGAAGCGATTAAAACCCCGACTAATAAACGTAATATTGTAAATAATATTACGCTTAATGAATCTGTTTCTATGAAAATTTTACCGAAAGCAACTATTACATCTATTGGTTTAGGCAATAATAAAGAATTATCAACGATAGCTCCTGCTATAACCCAAACTAAGAATATAAAGAATATAGATAGAATAGTTAATCCTGTTTTTTTCAAATAATCACCTATATCTTATCTATTAATGATAGAAATCATCATCAGGAAGTTTATCCCCAATTAAAGCTCCATTCATTGTTAAAATTATACTAAAATAACTTTCTAAATCGTTTCTTACATCGCTCGCTGCTATAAAATCAATATTGCTATTAGGAATAGCAGAACGAATGACGGCTTCAGGGAAAGTATATTCTAATTCAGCTGCTTTTGCAACTGTTGAGTCCAAATCTGTATTTACTTTCTCTACTGAATCTTCCAAATCATTCAAAAAATTTCTAATTTGTCTTGAACTTAATGAAGTTTTTGCAAACACCCCTGCTTGTGGATAACTTGACTCACCAGTTATTTCTTGATATTCAGTTTGTAAATCAATAGTATTAAACCCTGATACATTTATTGCTAAAACAGATAATAAAGGTTCAGCTGACATAATGATTTTTGTATTATCTGCAATAAATGCTGCGTTAGCAGTAGCTACAGAATCAACATAAGTTAAAGTAGCTGAAATTTCATTTTCTTCTAAAATATATTTTAATACAATATCTGATGTTGCATTTTGTCCAAATACAACTATTTCTTTTCCTTCTAAAGATTCTAGAGTAAAATTATCTTCCATGCTTACTAAATAATAATTTCCAAATGTTATAGCGGCTATAAATTTATATTCAATTCCTGAATTATATAGTTTAGCTCCTAAATTTGTTGGTGCAAATATAAAGTCATGACTTCCTGATCCAAAAGCAGCAACTAAAGGATCTACACCATTAACGATATCAACAGTATAATTCTCTTCATCATCCTGCACAAATAATTGCGCAAGCGCAGGTGCTCCATTAGGTGCCATTACAGTTAGTGGTTCACTATTATTACAAGCTGTTATGCTTATTGAAACAATCATTATCATTATGATTGTTAATATCTTTTTCATCAATTTTCCTCCTTGTAAAATAAGTACCTTATCGATTACATTATATAATATTTACTGCGGATTTAAAAACGATACTATAAAATATTTTTCTCGTTAAATCCGCAGTATTTTTATATATTTGAGTTAATTAAAATTTAACGTCATAGAATGAACGCTTATTATAATGTGTATGTAATAATTCATGTGCCTTATGGCTGTTTGGTTTTTCTAAAAAATCTTTATAAATAGCATTAACAGCTGGATTCTCATGAGATTTTCTAAATTCAGTATTTTGATCTATATTATAAAGCACTTTAGATCTAAGTTTTCTAACATCATATTTTTCTTGATTAATAGCAGAAACGATTGGTTGCCCTCCACCATTAATACATCCACCAGTGCAACCCATAAATTCAACAAAATGATATTGTTTATCAGTTGTTTTTAATCTATTCATAAATTCTTTAATCGCTGCTCCGCCATGAACTACAGCTACGTTAACATCTATACCTGCTACTTTATAAGTAGCTTCTTTAATATTATCAAGACCTCTAATCTCTTTAAATTCTACAGGAGTTGAATGTCCTTCTAAAATTTCAGTAACTGTTCTTAAAGCGGCTTCCATAACTCCACCTGT
>CAZZPD010000019.1:0-22712 GCA_964655885.1 uncultured Candidatus Izemoplasmatales bacterium
AATCAAATGATGCATACCCTTTCGTATTTGATTTTAATCGATTAAAGAAATCAAAGATTATCTCAGATAAAGGTAATTCATACATAATTTCTACTCTAACATCAGAAATATATTGCATGTCTTTAAAAATGCCTCGTTTATATTGACAGAGCTCCATAACGTTTCCAACATATTCGTTTGGTGTTATGATTGTGGCTAAAACATATGGTTCTTCAATGAACTTAACTAGTTGATTTTTGGGCATTTTTGCTGGGTTGTCTATTTCAATTATTTCATCATTAGCTAAGTGAACTAAGTAGTTAACCGATGGTGCAGTAGTAATTAGGTTTTGATCAAACTCTCTCTCTAATCTTTCTTGAAAGATTTCCATATGTAACATTCCTAAAAATCCTACACGAAATCCAAACCCTAAAGCTGATGAAGTTTCTGGTTCGTAAATTAATGACGCATCACTTAACTTCATTTTTTCAATTGCATCTTTTAAGTCTTGGTAATCATCTGCGTTTACTGGATAGACTCCTGAGTAAACCATCGGAGTTAATTTTCTATACCCAGGGAGCGGTACTTTTGCTGGTCTATCAGCATTAGTAACAGTATCCCCTACATGCACTGATTCAATATTTTTAATCGCTGCAGAAATCCAACCAACATCTCCTGTTGATAAAGATTTTCTTGAAACTTCTTTAGGTAGATAAACCCCTAAATCAACAACTTCAAAGACTGATTTTGTTGCCATCATTTTAATCTTATCGCCAATATTGATTGTACCATTTTGAATTCTGACTAAAGGGATAACACCACGATAGCTATCATAAAAAGAGTCAAAGATTAATGCTTGTAATTCATTAAGACTATCACCACTTGGTGCTGGAATTCTTTTTACAACCGCTTCTAGAATATCTTCTACACCAAAGCCAGTTTTAGCAGAAGCTAAAATACAATCATTAGGATCTAATCCTATAGTATGTTCTAAATCATGCTTTACCATTTCAACATCAGCACTTGGTAAATCTATTTTGTTGATAACAGGGATAATTTCTAAATCATTATCTAGCGCTAAATACACATTAGCTAATGTCTGAGCCTCTATTCCTTGTGATGCATCCACCACTAAAATAGCTCCTTCACAAGCAGCTAAAGATCTTGATACCTCATATGTAAAATCTACATGTCCTGGTGTATCAATCAAATGAAAAATATATTCTTCTCCATCTCTTGCTTTATATTTCAGCTCTACTGAGTTTAATTTTATTGTAATTCCACGTTCTCTTTCTAATTCCATTGAATCTAGGATTTGAGCTTTCATTTCTCTTTTTGAGACTGAATGAGTCATTTCTAGGATTCTGTCAGCTAACGTAGATTTTCCATGATCAATATGAGCAATAATAGAAAAATTTCTTATTCGATTTTTATATTTATCCATAAAATCTCTTCCTTTTAAAAAAAGCATATGAATGTATATGCTTTTTATAACCTAAGTTATCGATAAGCCATGTTCTGTAGCCTAAAAGGCTGGCAATCATTTATCTACGGCCAAAGCCGTCAGTCATTCGATTCATTTTTCGTTTGACCATGCCCCTACCATATTTTGGGTTTCTAGCTTGAGGGGTTTACCGCGTTTCATTCATATATATTCTATATGACTCGTCTCTGTGGCACCTTAAGAGTACTCTAGCCTTTAAAATCTATTTCCTCGCCGTCATCAATTGCTTGATGCCTAAACTTATTTGTTCGTTTAGCACAATCACTACGAGCATCTCAGCTCGTGCTAGCATGGACTTTCCTAACGTTTTCACGCTCGATTACCTGATAACTTAGTTAATTAGCTTATTTTTTATTCTTTAGTTTCTATATTAGTTTTCACTGTAGCAACTACTTTTGGTTCTTCTGTTGTTTTTTCTTTTTGTTTTTTAAGATCTAATAGCACAGCTTTTCTAGATAAATCCAAACGACCTTTATCATCGATATTAATTGCTTTAACTTGGATTACATCACCAATTTTTACAACATCTTCAACTTTTTCAACACGTTTTGAATCTAGTTTTGAAATATGTACTAACCCTTCTTGACCTGGCCATAATTCTACAAAACATCCAAATTTTTCAATTCTTTTTACTGTTCCAGAATATACAGTTCCTACTTCGACTTCTCTAATAATATCTTCAATTAATTTCATAGCTTTATTGATAAAGAATGAATCTTCATGCATTATTACTACTCTACCATCTTGTTCAATATCAATTTTAACGTCGTTACATTGTTCGATAATAGCAGAAATTGTTTTTCCACCACCACCAATGATATCTCTAATCTTTTCAGGATTAACCATCATTAGTTTAACTTTAGGAGCGTATTTAGATAATTCTTTTCTAGGTTTGTTAATAACTGCGTTCATATTATCAAGAATTTGTAATCTAGCTACTTTTGCTTGTGCTAATGATTCTTGAAGAATTTCTTTTGTAATTCCTGCAATTTTAATATCCATTTGTAAAGCACAAATACCTTTTTCTGTACCTGCAACTTTAAAGTCCATATCACCAAAATGGTCTTCTAAACCTTGAATGTCTGTTAAAATTGTGTAGTTTTCATTATCTTTTACTAGACCCATTGCAATACCAGCAATTGGAGCTTTCATAGGAACTCCAGCAGCGTGTAATGCTAGTGAACCAGCACAGATAGTTGCTTGTGAACTACTACCATTTGATTCTAAGATTTCTGATACGACTCTAATAGCATATGGGAATTCTTCTTCATTAGGTAATAATTGTAATAATGCTCTTTCACCCAAAGCACCATGACCGATTTCTCTACGTCCTGGACTACCATATCTACCAGTTGATCCAACTGAAAATTGTGGGAAGTTATAGTGAAGCATAAATCTCTTGTCTTCTTCAACACTAACACTATCCATAATTTGAGCTTCTCTTAAAGCTCCTAGAGTAACTGTAGCTAATGCTTGAGTTTGACCTCTTGTAAATAAAGCAGATCCATGTGTTCTAGCTAAAATATCAATTTCAGAAGCTAAATCTCTGATTTCATCAGTTTTTCTACCATCAGGTCTGATTTTATCTTCCGTAATTAATCTTCTTACTTCTACTACTAAAATTTCTTCTAAAACTTGTTTTGCAAAGTTCAATAAAGTTCTTGTATCTTCTTTATCATTATCTTTTAGATATCTTTCTTCTAAGATTTCTAAGATTTCATCTTCGATTGCTTTAATAGCATCAGCTCTTTCTAGTTTTTCTTCAATAACAACAGCTTTAGCTATTCTTCCTTTTTCAAGTTCTCTTACGTCTTTATCAACTTGATCAGGTACTGTAATTAACTCGATTTCCATTCTTTCTTTACCGCATTCAGCGATAATTTCTTCTTGGAAAGCAACTAACTCTTTAATTTTTTCATGTGCGAACATCAATGCTTCTAACATTGTTTCTTCATCAATTTCTTTAGCTCCTGCTTCAACCATGTTAATTGCATCTTTTGTTCCTGAAACCATTAAATCTAAATCAGATTCTAATAATTCTTCAGGTGTAGGGTTTAAGATGAATGCTCCATCTTTTAATCCTACCATTACACCAGCTACAGGACCATTAAATGGAACTCCACCTAATCCTAGAGATAATGAAGCACCAAGTAAGGCACTCATTTCTGGTGAACAATTTAAATCAGCACTTAATACTGTGTTAATGATTTGAACTTCAGTTCTAAATCCTTCATCAAATAAAGGTCTGATTGGTCTATCAATCGCTCTTGATATTAATGTTTCATGTTCAGTTGGTCGTCCTTCTCTTCTTAGGAACCCACCCGGGATTTTACCAGCTGCGTAAAGCTTTTCTTGATAGATAACCATTAGTGGGAAGAAATCCATTTTTGATGGTTCCTTACCGACAACTGTAGCTGATAACACAGCTGTATCTCCATATCTAACTAAACAAGATCCTGTCGCTTGTTTAGCAAGTTGTCCTACCTCCACGATAAATTCTCTACCATAGAATTCTTTCTTAAATACTTTTTTCATTTATTTACCTCATTTCGTAATAACCATAATCTCACCTTAATATTATAACATAATAATATTAATTTATAAGCGAAAATATAAAGACAAAGAATAAGCACCCAATTTTTGGGTGCTATGACTTATCTTCTTAATCCTAATCTTTTAATCAAAGTAGCATATCTTTCGAATGAAACTGATTTTAAGTAGTTTAATAAACTTCTTCTTTTCCCAACTTTCATTAGAAGACCTCTTCTTGAATGATGATCATGCTTGTGCACTTTTAAATGTTCATTCAATGTGTTGATTTCTACTGTTAGTAAAGCAACTTGTACTTCTGGTGAACCAGTGTCACCTTCTTTAAGTTGATACTCAGTAACAATCTCTCTGATCTTTTCTTTGCTTAAAGCCATTTTTCTTTCCTCCTTATTAAATTCTTACCATAAATCCGAAAGTAGAGTCGGAGTGTCTCTAGTTCCAGGTCTAGGCGCGATATGTATTATATCATAGTTTATATATATATGCAAGCATTATTGCATGCATAAATTAACTTATAAATATTTCTTTAACCCCTGTATAATTTCATACATTGAATAGGTGTCTTGTTTACAATATTCTAGTAAATTATTGACTGTTTTATCTCTGTCAATTTGATCAAGATTTGTTAATGTTAAATATGCTTTATATGCATCAACTCCATTTTTGATTTCTAAATTTTCATAAGCATTTTGATTAAATACTTTAATCACTTTTTTTAATGAATATGACCCTTCCAATTCACGTGAATAAAAGTTATATCTATTGGAATCTGCTTCATTAAATCCGAGTTTTTTAAAAAACTTTTTATTATTTCTAACAATATCTAACAAATCAAATATTCTATCGATGATATTCTGTAATTCTTCTCTATATTCCGGGAATATATCTTGTAATTCTTTTAATCTTTGTTCCTCAAATGTTTTATGAAAAACGATGATACTTGAATCATATTTATTTACTAGAGAAATTAATGATTTAAGTAATTCTTTTCTATTATCAAATTCTGGATTAGCTAGAAACTCATAATGATTTTTATCATTTAATTTTAAGGTGTTATCCTTATGTTGAATATGAATTGAATATTGAAAAACAGATTGCGAGTAAGGTCTTTCCCCTTTAAACCTAGGGAGAAGACAAGGTAATGCTTCAAAATCTAAATATATCAAAGGAAATTTTAATGTTTTTAAAGCAGCTTTAATTTTCTCTTTATGCACGTGAATATAGTTGGATTCTGTACAATACCTCTGCATTAAATGCTTTTCATCTTTTAACCAAGAAATTGGAATATCTTCTATTGAGACTTTTCCTTCATTGATTAAATCATAGACATCATGATGAATGTCTCCTTCTCTACTGGGTTCAGTAAACCCTGTGTGCGAATGGAAATAATTGAGTATTGAGTTATTCTTTGGTATATGTGAAAAGCAAAAATCTACGAATTTACACTCAAAATTATCACCTTTATTACATTCTTTTCTAATTAAGTCACAAGGAGTAAAATCATCTAATTCAATATGATTAATCATTCGGTAAATATCAGCTTCAATGACATCATCAAAGTAACTGTATAAACCACTAAAATCAAATATGTTAAACAATTGTTTTGTATATTCCTTACCATTATGAATATAATCAGAGTTAAGTAATACAAAATATAGATTCGTATTGTTATTAGGGTTGACTAAATCATAAATATACCTTTTAAATGCATATTTATAGATGATTCTTCCTAAATCTTCGTGATGATCAATTAATTTATTAATTTTTTTACTGTAATTACTTGTATCTATGATGTTTTTTTTATTTAAACACAAATAACCTAACTTATCTTTGTTAAACATTTGGTACATATGTTTTTCAGATTTATATTTTAGTTTCGTTAAGTTTCTTGAAGTTTGAGGAACTAAAATATAAATATCTTCTATACCTTCATTATCCACAATAAAATGATAGTCTTCTGATAAGACTATATCATTATGAAAATCATAAGTTAATTCTCTATTTATTTCTTTAAAAGTGAATTCTTTTTCAAATATATGCTTAAAAATATTCAAGTATTCTTGAAAGTAGTTTTTTGAATGAACTTCAAACTCCTGATTTCTTATATCTGAGTCAGGATCATTCAAACTAGCAAATCGTCTACACCTTATGTAATTAAGTAAAACATTAGCTGTTACTTTCATAACTTCTCCTAAATCGAATTAATTATACCTAGAAACTCTCTATTCATTAATTGATTACCCTTTTCATAGGATGAATCACTCTCATCAAGCAGTGTAATTGCTTCATTCAAATCAACCCATACTAGATTAAGGTTTCCTAGTTTCTCTTCTTCTGTTAAATGAATCTTATCCTCATAAATCATATCAGATTTTAACTTAGCGATATAAAAATGACTTTCTATAGTGATTTTAGGATAATATTCTAAAATAATTGTTTTTTCTTCAATATGATTTATCTTATATCCAGTCTCTTCCAGGACTTCTCTTTTCAAACATCTTTCTAACGTTTCTAATTTCTTTTTACCTCCACCAGGTAATACATAGAAATTTGATTCTTTAAAATATTCTAGTAGAATCTTATTGTTTTTCATAATAATAGCTCTACTGTTTCTATAGATATTTTTTCTGTTTATGTCTTGTTTTAACATATCATCAGCGAACATTTCAATCTTAGATACAGCTCCTAGAAGTCTATATAAAGGATATCTTGCAAAATCGATGATAGCACCTAGTAAGAGTATAAAGTAAATAGTTGTAAATCCTAAATAATAGAACTCATTCCTAAATCCAAATAATTCACCAGCTACTACTGAACCTATAGCAGCGAATACTTCACCAAATATTTTTCCTTGTCCAAATGAGATATGTAATCTTTTCGCTATAGCTTTACAAAATTGATCAATTGCTGGTAGCGGAAAACCGCTATATATAATGATATTTAAAGCTACTGCGATGTTAATTGTCGCAATTAAAATATATATAATATTGATGTACAAAGCTCCATCTACTACATTAGGAACAAAGGTTAGTTCAAAGTCAATAACTGCCCCAATAAAAAATGAGATTAATATTGGGAACAACATAATAGGCTTTGGTTTTTTCCACTCTATTAGATAAGCTAAACCCACAAAAAGTATAGCTGATAATGAGTTTAAATATTTATATTGTAAAGGAATCCCTTCATAAAAGTTACGATGAAATGCATCCCATGCACTCATTCCCATCATCGTGGATTGTATTAATGTAACTGCCGTTCCTAAAAGAACCATTGCTAATAAATATAACAGTACTTTTTTAAATGTAAATTTCATATATTTCCTTTTCTATTGAAATAAAAAGCTATCCTTATGGAAAATGTTTTCCTTATGGATAGCTTAATTTTATGATTCTAAAGCAATATTTAATACATCATCTAACTTTGTTGCATAATGTATTTTTAATTTATCTCTCACTTCTTGAGGAATATCATCCACATCTTTTTCATTTTCTTGTGGAATTACGATTTCTCTTAATCCTGAGCGACTAGCTGCAATTGCTTTTTCTTTTAAGCCACCAATTGGTAATACTCTACCATTTAATGTAATCTCTCCTGTCATTCCCACGAATCGATTTACTTTTCTTTTAGCTAAGACTGATACTAAAGCTGTCGCAATAGTTACACCAGCTGATGGTCCATCTTTAGGAATCGCTCCTTCTGGAACATGAATATGAAGATCATTTGAATCAAGAATATTTGGATCAATTCCTAGTCTTTTTGCATTTGATCTAACATAGGAAACAGCTGCCATAGCTGATTCTTTCATCACATCTCCAAGGTTACCAGTTAATACTAGTTTATTCTTTCCTTCATAGTATGTAGCTTCTACTTCTAAAGTATCTCCTCCAGCTTGAGTATAAGCTAAACCAGTAACAACGCCAATCATATCTTTTTTAGATACTTGATTGTTTTTAAATATTCTTTTACCTAAATAATCTGTTAGATTATCTTTGGTAATTTTAACTTTATCAGCTTTTTTGATAAGAATTTCTTTAATAGATTTTCTTACGATAGATCCTAGCAATCTCTCTAATTGTCTAACACCAGCTTCTCTAGTGTAGTTGTTAATGATTGCCTTTATTGCACCATCGGTAATTTCGAATTTTGATGACTTTAACCCATGACCTTCTACTTGTTTATTTACTAGGAAGTTTCTACCAATATAGAACTTTTCAATTTCAGTATATGAACTTAGTTCGATAACTTCCATTCTATCTCTTAATGGAGCTGGAATATTATTCAAATAATTAGCTGTTGTAATAAATAACACTTTACTTAAATCATAATCCTCTTCTACATAATGGTCTGAGAAAAATTCGTTTTGTTCAGGATCTAACACTTCTAACATAGCACTTGAAGGGTCATTTCTTTCATTCATTACTAATTTATCTATTTCATCAATTAAGAATACAGGATTAACTACTTGAGCTTTAATCATACCATTGATAATTCTACCAGGCAAAGCTCCCACGTAAGTTCTTCTATGTCCTCTGATTTCAGCTTCGTCATGAACTCCACCTAATGATGTTTTTACAAACTCTCTATTTAAAGCATTAGCAATTGATTTAGCTAGAGATGTTTTACCAACTCCTGGAGGACCTGATAAACAAAGAATTGTTTGAGGGTTTTTACCAGTTAACATCTTAACTGACAAATACTCAATAATTCTTTCTTTTACTTTCTCTAAACCATAATGACTAGCTTCTAATTTAGCGATAGCTTTATTGATATCAGATTCATCTTCAGTTTCTTTAGACCAAGGGATAGAAATCAAAGTTTCTAAATAGGTTCTAACCACTGAAGATTCACTTGATGTTGGCGCTAGGTATTCATATCTTCTTAACTCTTTTAAAGCTTTTTCTCTAACAGCATTAGGCATATCGCTATTTTCAATTTGTTCACGAAGCTTCTTAGTATCATCTTGTTTAGAATCTCCAAGTTCTTCTTGAATCGCACGCATTTTTTCTCTTAAATAATATTCTTTTTGATTTTGATCAGCTGATTTTCTTACAGTTTCATTGATTTTAGTTTCAATTGATTGTAAGTTTTTTTCTTTTTCTATATCTTCCAAAAGATATTGTAATCTTTTATTAATTGAGTTAGTTATTAGATATTTAATTCTCTCATTTTCAGGTATTCTTAATTCAGAAGCAACTAAATCACATAATTTATCAGATGAAATGCCACCTTTCATATTGTTTAGCACAGCTTTTGAATCCCTAAATAAGAAATTAGCATTTTCTAATACTTGTTTAGAAACCATTTTTAAAAGGACTTTTTCTTCATCAAGGTTTTCAGGTTGTAAAACCATTGAAGTAAAGTCGATTAAATAAAATGGATCTTTCGTTATTAAATCATTAAGTTTAACTCTTGTTAATGGTTCAAACTTAATTTTAAAGTTTCCATTAGGTAATTTTATCTTCACAGAAATTCTAGCTAGAATTCCGACTTCTACGAAATCACTAAATTCAGGTTCTAGAATATCAGGATTTCTTTGAAATACTAATACTACATATCCATCTCTATTACTTTCAGCTTCAAACACAGCTGCTTTAGAGAATTCTCTACCAACTTCTATACGTACATCAGCACCAGGTAAAAAGATTATTCCTCTAACTGCGATAGCTGGCAAGCAGTCTGAAAATATTTTCTTTACGTTATACATTATATCACCTCATTTTCATGAATATATCTCAATAATATTTTATCATACTATATAAAAAAAACCTAATAAATTGATGAAGTCCTCACAATAAAATCATAGGTTTTTTTATTTTAATTTTTTTTATAATTATTCGTTAACAACGGCTTTGTCTAAGATTAGTTCTATCGCTTTCCCATAAACTAATTCTTGAGTAATAGCTGATTCAGGAATCGCTTGTTTAGCTTGTTCTAATGTAACATTTTGAGCTTTGTATTGTTCAACGATATCATCATATTTCTTTTCAATTTCTTCTTTAGTAACTTCTAATTTTTCTTGGTTACCGATAGCTTCAATTACAAGTTGTTCAGATAAAGTTTTTAATGATTGTGCTTTTAATTCTTCTTTTAAAGCATCTTCAGTTTTACCCATATATTGTAGGTATGTAGCCCAATCTAATCCATATTGTTTAATTTGATTTTTAGATGTTTCTAATGAACGATTAGTTTCTTCTAAGATCATTTCTTCAGGGATTTCAAATTCAGCGTTTTCTATTGCCTTGCTAATTACTGTAGTTCTAATATGTTGTTGGTTTTGGTTTTCTTTAGCAGCTAATAATTCTTTTTCTAATTTAGCTCTATAATCTTCTACAGTTTTTATATCATCTTCATTTAATTCTTGAATAAAATCTTCATTTAACTCAGGAACTACTCTTTCTTTAATTTCATGTAATTTACATGCAAATACAGCTTCTTTACCAGCTAAAGATTTTTCTTGGTAGTTTTCTGGGAAGGTTACTACAACATCTTTTTCTTCTTCACTAGCCATACCAACCATTTGTTCTTCAAATCCTGGAATGAAGTTACCTGAACCAATTACTAGTTCATAGTTTTCAGCTGTTCCACCTTCGAATTTTTCTCCATCAACTGATCCAGAAAAATCGAATACTGCAGTATTTCCATTTTCTAAAGTACCTTCTTCTTTAACAACCATTTCAGCGTGTTGTTCAAGTTTTCTAGAAACTTCTTGGTTTACTTCTTCTTCAGAAACAGCAGGTTTAATTATTGATACTTCTAACCCTAAATATTCACCTAATTTTACTTCTGGTTTAACTGCAACAGTTACTTTATAAGTAAAATCTTTCCCTCTAACTATTTTTTCTGGGTCTAAATCAATTTTAGGTTGAGCTACGACTTCGATGTTATTTTCAATTACTGCGTTATAATATGTTTCTTGTAATACATGATTGATTGCTTCTTCGTATAAAGATTCAACGCCATATTTTTTTTCAAATACGTTTCTTGGAGCTTGTCCTTTTCTAAAGCCTTTAATTTCAGTATCTTTGTTTACCACTTCAAATGCATGGTCTAATCCATGTTCAAATTGGTCTTTTGTTACTGTGATTTCAAATGTTACTCTTGAACCACTTAGTTTGTCTATAATCATTATTATTCCTCCGTTTTTCTCACGCGTTTGATTATATCAAAAAAGTATAATAAAATCAATGTTTTTACACTATAAATGTTTTACTATTAATTTTGAATGATATTAGATTAATTATTTAGTAGTTTTACATTTTATAATTAGAAAAAAAGTTGAACTTATTTAGCAAGTTCAACTTCTTCTTTATCTTCTTTTGTACCAAACATTTTTCCGAAAATGTTTCTGAATCTTGTAGGTACTTTTTTAATTGACTCAGCTATTACTCTAGGGAATAAAAGCATTGCTTCTCCAAAAGCCATTTGTTTAATTTGTTTTTTATTTAATCCTTTTAAGTTCATGAAAAGGTAGTTTCTACAAATAATACCAACCCTTAGTGATAGTAATGCATTCCCAGCACCTTGTGCTAGGGATCCGGTTACTGTGCCTAATAATGGCACATTATTAAGTGAATCTAACCATTTTGATTTTGGGAATAACTCTGAAAGATTCATATTTTCTAAGCTTTCAGCGATGATAGCTGTCGTTAATATATTGAATGATAATCTTCCTAAAGCTGGATAACTAGGTCTAAATCCACATTTTAAAACCAATTCTTTAATCAGTCTTAAGTTGATTGTTATTACAGCGATTGAGTCTAATCTACCATTTTGAGAAATAGCTGTAGTTAAAAACACAGTTTCCGCATGACTTATGATGATCTTATCGATTTCTTTTTTAATAGTTCTATCAAACACTTGAGAAAGTGTTTGTTTTAATTCTAAAGGATTATTTAGTGTTTTTTCTATTACTGATTTTTCTTCTTCAGATATAAAATCTTCTTCTAATAAGTTCTTTGATACTTTTTTATACATAGAGAAATTTTTCTTTGCGTTTTCTTCTTCAGTAAATAAACTATCCATTGAAAATGTAGGAGAGAATATCACTAATACAACTGGTCTTACAAATAGAATGATAAATAAGATGATAGAAACAGCATAAAAAGCATATTCAACGTAGATGTGAATATTCCTTAATCTTTCTCCTAATTGTAGGACTGAACTTATAATAATTAAAACGATAAAAAATATTGCGGTTATTCCTAGTGTAATCCAAAATGATTTTTTTAACTTACTCATTTTAAAGCCTCCTATATTTTATCTCTAACAAAATTAATGTCACTCATAATTTGTTTTGATAGTTCTTCTTCGTTATCAAACTTCTTTTCTGGTCTAATATATTCAATAAACTCTATTTTTATTGTCTTTCCATAAATCAGGTCATTAAAATCTAGGAGATAAGTTTCTACTGTAATCCCTAGATTTGTGTACGTTGGTCTAATACCAATGTTGGTTAGAGAATGATGTTTACCTCCATTAATATATGCAATAGTATAATAAACACCTGATTTAGGTAAATTATACGGTAAGTAATCTATATTAGCTGTTGGAAATCCTAATTGCCTCCCCACTTTTCTTCCTGGGATAACTTTTCCTTTTATAGCATATTTTCTTCCTAGAAGTTTCTCAACTAAATCTAAGTTTCCTTCAATTAGATTCGCTCTAATTCTAGTAGCTCCAATTTTCATATCTAAATATTTCATTTCTTCAATCACTAATGTATTGAACTCTTTATATGACTTAAGTAACTCCTGGTTACCTTTACCCATATATCCAAAGTTAAAATCAAAGCCACAAACTACTGTATCAGATTTAATCAAATATTTATTTATAAATTGTTTAGCAGACATCTTAACAAGATTATCTTCTACTTTCATGACATACAAATATTCAACATTGTATTTTTTGCAAATCTCAGCTTTATCTTCTATCGTTGTTAAACAATGATGATGTTCTTTAATTAAGTAAGTTTTTATACTCATAGAAAATGTAAAAACAGCTAAAGGTAGTCCTTTTTCTTTAGCTATTTTTCTAGCTTCTTTAATTATTTTGATGTGCGCTTTATGCATTCCATCAAAGAAGCCCAAACAGATTACTTGATTTGGCTCATTTATAACATCTTTGTAATTTAAATACTTGATTTCTAACACCATTTCACGCTCATTCTCATAAATTTTTTAACTGAATCATAATAATATATTGCTAGTACTTCTTTATCTTCTGAACAGATAACTGTATCGGTTTTATTTGGGAATAGATTTGGGTCTAATAACCTACCATTTTCAATATATCTTTTATAAGCTGAAGATATTTCAATTTTTGGTAAATCAAGATATTGAAATGGTTCTTTAACTTCAAAATTACCATTTCTTAAATCTTCAACTGATATAGAATCTTTAATATCAAAGTTATTTATTTTAGTTCTCTGTAATTCTTCTAAGGTTCCATAGACCCCTAGTTTTTCTCCTAAATCTCTAGCAATAGCTCTGATATAAGTACCTTTTGACACTTTGAGTTTGACTTCGAATATAAATTGAGTATTTTGTTCAAATAATTGATAATCAGAAATACTAAATATTTCAATATCTCTTGGATCAATATTTGGAATTTCCAAATCTCTTCTAGCTAATTCGTAAAGTTTTTTCCCTTTTATTTTAATTGCGGAATATTTAGGAGGAATTTGTTTATGTTTCCCTAGAAAAGCATTTAGTTCTTTTTTAACTATATCAAACGTTAAATGACTGGCATCTTTTGATTCTAGAATTTCTCCTGTTAGGTCATCTGTATCCGTTAAGACGCCTAGTCTTATCCTAGCAATATATGTTTTTGTATGATTTTCAAAATACTTAACTAATTTAGTAGCTTTGTTAACGCACAAAACAAGAACACCTGTAGCGTTTGGATCAAGTGTTCCAATGTGTCCTATCCTTTTTGTATTTAAGCTTTTTCTCGCGATATTAACAATATCGTGAGAAGTAAAGCCTTTTGGTTTATTTACGTTAACTATTCCGTCCATTATTTACAGACCCCTATACTGATAATGCTTCTAGATCTTCAAGATATAATGATCCACTAACTCTTTTTACTTCTGTTCCATTTTTAATAACTAGAGTAGTAGGAACTCCATCTATATTATATTTCTTCATTTTCTTTTCTTCAATTTCTATATCGATAAATTCATGTTCTACATTGAATTTTCCTTCAGCAATTAAAGCTTTTACTCTTTTTCTAATCGCAAAACATTTTCCACAATATCTTGCGACAAAGAATATAATTTTTTTATTTTCCATATAGTTTTCTCCTATTTAAAATAAATAACTGTGACACCTTTTCCGCCTTCGTTTTGGCCGCCTGGTCTAGAGTCTTTTATCTCTTTAGATTTTTTAATGTATTCATTGACAGCTTTCATTAGAGCTCCAGTACCATACCCATGAATTACATAGCCAAATTCTAGATTATTTACTAAACAAGTATCAACGAATCTATCTAATTCATCTGTCGCTTCTAAATACCTTTTACCACGTAAATCTAATTCGACTTTTGCCTGTGATGATTTTACAACCTTACCGCTTGTTTTAGGCTTTTCTTGTTCTTGTTTACCAATATATTCTAATTGTTTTTCTTCTAAAGTTAATGATAAACTACCCATCAAAACTTCATATTTCTTTCCAATTTTTTTATTTACAACTGCATTCCTTTGATAAGGTATAACAAGAACTAAATCACCTACACCAATCTTAGTGTTTTTTGTTTTTAGATATTTAGATTCTTTTTTGTTTATTGATTTTGCTTGATGTTTTAAATCAGCTAATTCGTGTTCCTTAAAGTTTGCTTGATTTCTTAAGTTATTTAATTCATCAATAATCTTATTTGCTTTTCTTTCTAATTTTTCTAAGTCTTCTCGCTTTTCTTTTTCAAGTTTATCAAGTAATTTATTTTGTCTAATTTTCTCTTCAACAACTAAATCCTCTAGTTCTTCTTGTTTGGCTTTTAAATGTTCTATTTCTTGATGATATTTAGTGATATCATTGTCTAGTTGAATTGATTGTTTTTCTAATTTTTTAATTAGATTTGATACATCAGTATCAAATGAAACTGATACTTTTTTAGCTCCCTCAATGATATCTTGTTGTAATCCTAATCTACTAGCTATTTGTATCGCATTTGATGTGCCTGGCACACCTATTTTTAGTTTATATGTAGGTCTTAAGGTTTCAACATCAAATTCAACTGAAGCGTTAATTGTATCATCTAAATCAAATGCATAAGTTTTTAATTCTGAATAATGGGTTGAAACCATTGAATATAATTTTCTTTTTCTTAAATGATTGATAATACTTATTGCTAAACTAGCTCCTTCTTTCGGATCTGTTCCACTTCCTAACTCATCTAGTAATATTAGAGAGTTTTCAGTTGCGTGATTGATGATATATATAATCTTTGATATATGTGAAGAAAATGTTGATAGTGATTGTTCAATGGATTGTTCATCACCAATGTCTGCGAATATATGTTCAAACACAATCGTTTTTGATTCTTCATTAACTGGAATTAGTATTCCAGATTGAGCCATAATAGAAAGTAATCCTAATGTTTTTAAACAAACTGTTTTACCACCAGTATTAGGTCCAGTGATAATAATATTACGATAATCTCTAAAATTGATATTATTACCTACTACTTCTTTTTGTGGAATTAAAGGGTGTCTAGCATTTAAAAGGTTAATTTCATCTTTTGTAATGATAGGTCTACTACATTCATATTCAATAGCGTATTTAGCTTTAGCAAAAACAATATCTAGGTAAGTAAATATCATTAGATTATTTTTTAAGCTATTAGATTCTAACCCAACAATTTCACTAAGTTCTCTTAATATTTTTTCAATTTCATTCGCTTCTTCTATATAGATACTTTGAAGTGTATTATTCATTTCAAAACAGCTTAGAGGTTCCATAAATACAGTTTCACCTGAACTTGATTGATCATGAATAACACCTTTAAATTGATTTTTATACTCAGATTTAACCGGTAAAACAAGACGATTATTTCTTATAGTAATGATTGTATCTGTAAGTTTAGATGCTTCAGATCTAACTAAAGCATTCATTTTAGAATCAATTCTTTCTTGAGTAATCTTAATTTTCTTTCTTAGTTGTAATAATTTGCTTGAAGCTGAGTCGTAGATTTCTCCTCTAGAATCAATAACAGTCTCGATGCTTTGTTTAAGATTTGGCAAAGAAACAATTCTATCATAGTAAAAATCTAGAGAACTACATGGTATCTCTAGTTGTTTAACTTTCTTAATATATGTTAGATTTCTAACAACAGCTTCTTGATGACTTACTATTCTAAGTAATTCCTCAATATTTAGAACCGAACCAATCTCTGCTTTTTTTATTGCTTCTTCGATATTTAGTACTCCTGTCATTGGAGAAGCATCATATCTTTCAATCATCGTTTTAGCTTCAAATGTTTCATCTAATAAACGATTTATTTCTAAACTATTATTGATTGGTTCAATATTTAATAAGTCTCTTTTTGCTAGATCACTAACAGCGTATTTTCTTATTTGTTCTTTAATTTTATTGAATTCAAGTTTTTTTATTTCTGCAAGCATACAATCACCCTTATTTCTTCTATTTTACCACAGATTATGGTAAAATTGTATCAGGAGTTGATTGAATGAACTATAATTTACAGTTAGATAAAAACCTAACAAATAAATTTGTTTCCTATTACAATACATATTTAGAAGAAAACAAAGATTCTAGGATTTTGTTTTCCTTTAAAAGTGAGGACTTTAAAATCATCATCTATAATTCTTATAAAGTAATGTTTCAAGGTTTAAATGGATATAAAGAATATGAAAAATGGGCTCAACATTTGGGTGTGGATTTAATTAAACCAGTAGATGAATCTAAGTATAATAATCAATATAGCAATAAAAGAATTATCGGTTCTGATGAAGTTGGGACAGGAGACTTTTTTGGACCAATTGTAGTATGTGCAGCTTATATAACACCTAAAGACTTAGAAAAGGTAAAAGACCTAAATATCCAAGATAGTAAAAATCTGACCGATAAACATATCTTTAATCTTGGAAAAGAATTGATTGAACTTATTAGTTATCATGTTTTAGTATTAAATAATGAAAAATACAATGAGTTAACTTATAAGGGATATAATATGAATAAAATCAAAGCGTATTTACATAATCATGCCATTAAGAAATTGGTTGATAAACATAAAAACTTTGATTATGTTATATTAGATCAATTCTGTGAACCAAAAAAATATTTTGAATATTTAAAAGACGAAACTCCATTTAAAAATATTCAATTTCATACAAAAGCTGAATCAGTTCATAAAGCTGTAGCGATAGCTTCTATTATTGCAAGATATAAATTCTTACTGGAAATGGAAAAGTTAAGTAAAAAAATAAATATAACTTTACCGTTTGGCGCGTCTGCTTCAGTTGACGCAATCGGTAAACTTATTTACCTAAAATATGGAAATGAAATTTTCGATAAAATTGCGAAGAAAAATTTCAAAAATATGGAAAGAATCATTAAATAAAGTAAAAAGTCTAACCCGAAGTTAGACTTTTTTTGTTTATTTTTTTAGAATACCCAGATACCTACTGCTAAAGAAGCTAAGCCAAAAATTAATACAAAGATTTGAACACCAATATCTCCTTTAAACATTTTTTTCATCACTTGAAATTTTTTCATATTCCAAATGAAAGGTGGTTTAAGTAACCCTACAAATAAACAAATAATACCATAAATTATAAAAAAGTATTTCCAGAACATAATAACCTCCTATATATTTGCTTTTTTATTATGTAATTTCATTAATAATGTTAAGAATAATATGTTGTATATAACCCCGATAATAAAGTATACAATGAATGTAAAATTAATATCTACTTGCGGAACTAATCCACTTTCAATCATTGATATATGAATCATTCTTCCTGGCCAAAATCCTGGTGCTAGAATTAAAAACACTTCTTGCCATGATTGAATAAAGAATACAAGAACAGGAACCATCAAAATTAATCCAGATAATTTCATAATAACAAAGCCTTCAACTTTGTTTTTTGAAAATGAATTCACAATTAATGCAATGGCAGGGGCTTGTAAAGCTCCTACAGCTGCAATTAACAATACTTCCCAAAAAGTAGCATCAGGTAAAAAATTAGTTACTAAAGTAAGTAATAAAGTTGCAATAAAACCAAAAATATAACTAATTGATAATTTTACAATCACATAGAGTCTAACTGATATTGGTGTTATCTTTAAACTCATTAAAACATTATCATCTTTATCATCTAATAAAGTAAATGCTGTGACAGCTCCAAAAATATAACCTGTCATTAAAATTAAAAACATTGTAACAATTTGAGGAGCAGGATTCCCTGGTTGAACTTGACCTTCTATATAAGGAATTAAGAAATAACCTAGTAATGCAAGAATTACAGGGAAAAGTGCAAAGAATATATACATTTTATCTCTTTTAACATTTTTAAGTTCAGATTTTAAAATTGTACGAAACATATATTACACCCCACTTTGTTTAACAGCGTAATCATGAAACTTAGGTAGTACTAAAAATACATAAAGTAATACACTACCACCTAACATATATAATAAGCTGAAATAATATTTCCAAGCAAATACTCCTTCTGTAAAATATCCAGTAAATCCTCCACCAATAACTTCGGCTGCAGATTGTACAGGATTTATAAGTAATAAGTATTCCCAGAAATCAGCAGTTAATACATTAAACTGATACAGTGCAGTTGGAACCATTAAAGCAAAAGCAATAATCATTATATTAACTAACATTCCTGTGAAATTCTTTTGATAATAAGCTAAGAATAACCCAGCAATAGTGTGAAATGCTGTAGCTGCGAATATCCCTAAGAAAATTAAAAACCAATTAATTTGAATATTTTTAATAAAATAAAAGACAATAATAATTAAAGCTGAGGATAACATATTATGAATTGTATTAGCTACTACTTTAGATAATACAAGTTCAGAATTTGTTGATGGTGTTACTAACATTGTTGAAATTGTAGATTCAGTTTTTTCAAAAAACATCACTGATCCAATATACATGATACTCATCATTGAAGCATCAATCATTAAGATAAACGGCAACATTGCCGCTAATGCAGCAGAGTCAACAAAATATAGTATAATTCCCCATAATATAGCTACTAAAACACTAATAGCTGTTACATTATATTTATTTAATCTAATTAATTCACCTTTTACAAGAGCCCATAATCTATTCAGATTCATCTCTTAAGTTTACTCCTGTAACTTTTATAAATATATCTTCTAATGTAGTTTCACCACTGTGAATTGTTTCAATTTCTTTGGTTTGTAAAAGGGTTAAGAATTCTTCATTTTTACCTATACCATCCATAGGGAATTCCTTTATTACTGTTTTATTTTCTTCTTTATATTCTAATTTTAGTGATCTCTTACCATATCTAATTTTAAGATTTCTTGGAGAATCAATTTCTTTAATTTCTCCATTTACAATAAACGCTACTCGATCACATAACTGATCAATATCAGCCATAATATGAGAAGTGATAAATACAGTTCCTCCTGCTTCTCTAAATTCTCTTATCATGTCTTTTAAAATCATTGCATTTGCTGGATCTAACCCATTAGTAGGTTCATCTAAGAATAACATTTTTGGTTCATTAAGTAATGCTCTTACAATGTTTAAACGGATTTTCATACCTTTTGAAAATTCTCCAACCATCATATCTTTACTTTCCCATAAACCTACTCTTTTTAATAATTTTTCTACATCAGCGTTCTTTTTATATAATCTTAAAAAGAAATTTACATTTTCCATGCAAGTCATTTTAGTAAAATGAATTGGCATCTCAAAACTAACTCCAATTTCTTCATAAAAATCGTTACCAAATTTAGTAATATCTTTTCCGTTGTAAGATATGTTGCCTCTAAAATCTTCAAGTATTTTAATTAGAATCTTTTGAGTTGTACTCTTTCCTGCGCCACTTGGGCCTAAGAATCCGAAGATTTCTCCTTCTTTGATTTCAAAATTAATGCCTCTAATAACATCTTCTTTGTTATTATGATATTTGTATCTTAAGTCCTCAACTTTAAACACACTATTCACCTTCTGCTACACCTTTTTCAAATATTTTTAAAATCTGTGTAATCCTTTCTATCATTTTGTCAAAATCAAAATCTCCTGCATTTGCTTCCATCTCATTGATAGATACATTTGTTGTTATATCAACTACTAATTGAGCAAATACTTCTGTATCGACATCTTTGCGAATTCTTCCTTGTTCTTTATCTCTGTCAATTAATGTAGAGTAAAGAACTTTTGCGATGTCTAAATTATTTTTAAAAACTTCATCATAGATTTCACCTTTTGAAACTAATAAATGGCTCATCATTCTAACTAACTTAGGATTATCCATTGCGAATTTTACACCTGCAAGATACATAGCCTTAAATAGTTCAAGAAAAGGCAAGTCCATTGGATTTTCAAAGTACGCTTGAATATATCCAAGTTTTTTATTAGCAGCTATCTCCATGACATACAGATAAATGTCTTTCTTATCTTCAAAATACTGATATAAACTACCTCTAGATATTTGTGCGTTTTTTATTATGTTTGATAAATTTGAGTTTTCAAAATTTCTTTCTGCAAATTCATCTAATGCACAGGCAACAATTCTAGCTTGTTTATCCTCATCTAAATTGAAAAATGTTTTCTTAGGGATAGTATCACCTCCATTGTGACAACCTTGTCACATTTTATTATATCACATTTGAATTGTTTGTCAATAGAATGTGACAATATTGTCACATTTATATTCATATAAAAAAAATAACCTCTATGAGGTTATCTTTTCAATTCATTTATCTTTTCTTTAAATTCAGTAGGTAATTCAGAATCAAAAGTCATAAATTCTTTTGTTATCGGATGAGTAAATCCTAATGTTTTTGCATGGAGAAACTGTCCATAATCATTTACACTAGCATTTCCATAAATATAATCTCCTACAACTGGATGATTAATATATGCTAGATGTACTCTAATTTGATGAGTTCTTCCTGTTTCAAGTATACATTTTATTAACGTTTTATCTTGATAAGTATCTAACACTTCAAAATGAGTTACTGCAGGTTTTCCGCTTGAAACAACATCCATTTTTAAGCGATTAGATTTTGATCGTCCTATTGGAGCGTTAATCTTACCTCTTTTGTTCTTTATAACTCCTTCTACAAGTGCAATATATTCTCTAGTAGTTTTCTTGTTTTTTAATTCTTCGGCTAAAATTTTATGACTTTTATTGTTTTTAGCAATCATTATTAATCCACTAGTATCTTTATCAATTCGATGTACAATTCCAGGTCTATTCTCACCATTGATATCACTTAATGTTTTAATGTGGTACATTAATCCATTAACTAAAGTATCTTGATAATGTCCTGGCGCTGGATGCACCACTAACCCAGATGGCTTATTAACGACTAAAACATCTTTATCTTCATAGATGATATCTAAATCCATTTTTGTAGGAACGATCTCTGTTTCACTAAAATCTACTTCAACAACTTCAATTAAATCATCTACTTTTACTTTATAACTAGCTTTAACAGGGTTTGAATTAATTAATACTTGATCTTCATCAATTAATTTTTTAATTGTTGATCTAGATAATTCTTTATCCATATTAGAAAGAAACTTATCTATTCTTATTAAATTGTCTGTTTCTTTAACTAAATATTCTAAATAATTATCCATTCATTTTTTTCCTTTTTGGCTCTAAGAAGAATTGATCAATGATAAATATTGCTATTCCGACATTTAAACAAATATCAGCTACATTAAATATATATGGCCAGATTCCTCTAAAATCTATAAAATCAACAACATAATGATCAACTTGAAAAACTCTATCCAGACCATTTCCTATAGCTCCAGCAATAAGAAATGTTAATCCCAAAATATACCAAAAATTTTCTTTGTTTTTAAAATCTGTTTTTATAAACATTGCACTGAAAATCACTAAAGCAATAGCAATTAATATAATAAAAACTAAATAATTTTTATCTGCTAATCCTTCAAGTAAACCTAAACCTGCGCCGTCATTTAATGTATATGTAAAGTGAAAAAAATCTTCAATAATAGGAATTGAACCTGCCTCACCATAAATCATATTTGATACCACTAAAGCTTTTGATAATTGATCTAGTCCTAATAAAGCTAGAATTATTAAAATCCATTTAATCATAATTTAACCTATACCATTAACATTGGTAATAATACAAAAATCACTAAAATACCGATTACTAATAGTACTGAGCAAACTATTAATGTATTTCTTAAAAATAATTTTTTAATATCTGTTACATGGTCTTTCTTTTTTAATTTTAATCCTTTTTTCCAAAAAAGGTGCACTACATAGACATTTATAAACACTGCAATTATAATAACAAAACTTAAAAATGTCAATAAATATAAATGTACGGTTATAATTTCTACTAACGCAATGTAAACTGGTATGAATAACAATAAAGCATAAAACATTGAAGCAAATAATGTATCTAGTATTTCATCTAATGTAAAATCTTTTCTAAGACTTTTCCAATTATCTATCTTATTCATT
>CAZZPD010000020.1:0-21877 GCA_964655885.1 uncultured Candidatus Izemoplasmatales bacterium
TCAAAATCCATTGCCCTTAAAAGCGTGTCGGTTCAAGTCCGACCGCCGGTACCATTTATAAACTAAGTTTATTCCATTTGGATTAAACTTTTTAAATTAAACAAAAATGTAATATATAGTTGACATAATGTACAATATACTTTATAATTTTTATTGGAATGAGGGATGTCAATGAATTATAAAATGAAATCAGCTAGAGTAGAAAAAGGATACTCTCAAGCAGATTTAGCAAAAATTTGTCAAGTAAGTAGACAAACAATTATTTTAATTGAACAAGAAAAATTTAATCCGTCATTAAATCTTTGTAGAGCAATATGCAAAGCACTTGATAGAACTTTAAATGATTTATTTTGGGAGGATGAGCATGAAAGATGAAAGAATCTATGAAAGGTTAAATATTATTAAAAGAAATAATCTGATAATAATAGCTTTAGTATCAACTGTATTTCTTATTTTAAAAGCAATCGCTAATGGTAGTTTTATTAGTTTGATACCAGAATTGTACTTGTTAGTTTCATCAGGTATTGTATTGATAGTTGCGGTTTTTTTAGAATCTAGCGATGAAGTGAGTGATGAAAGAACTTATAAAAATTCATTGAAAATATATGATAGTGGTTTCTGGTATGTTGTTTTAAGTGGTATTCTAGTTTATTTTATATCTATACTTTTTATTGATTATGATTTTACTACGATAGCGATTGCACCTAATAGTTCTATCAATTCAATTATGTTTTGGTGTATGCTATTAAGTTTGATTTCTATTAGAAAAAATAAAATGACTTTCAACCCACAAATAATTGAAAACACTAATAAAAAGTATTATGGAATTATTTTAAATAGAATATTTTATATGTTTGCATATTATCTTGTAGTATTCATATTTACTTTTATAGTTAAATTATTTGTAAATTCAGATATTAGTGGTTTAACTTTATTTATTATAATAACAATATCTTTTCTAACTATTGCTTTACAGTATTTCTTGTTCTCAGTTTATGAGAAATATCACTATGATGAATTGGTGCAAAGAGAAGATGAAGGTAAGATATTTTATGTATCTAAGAAAGTATGGTTAATTCTGTTTATAGTTTTAGTTTATGGAGTAGTCACTGGCATTTTGAATGGTTTGACTTCATATGCACAATTTAACCACCTCTTAAATGACAATTCTTTTCTACAAGTGCTTTATATCATGACATTGTTATTAAGATTTAGATACTTAACAATATTTATTATGACAATATTGATGTATATAATTATCTTCAAAACAATAAATAATCTAGAACTTAATTTTAAAAAATATTTACCAATTGTGATCGTCATTATTTCAATTACATTATTATATAGTTTGTTTTACCAATATTTCTCATTAGGTGTTAGTATGGGGCTTAGAATAGGAGAGGATTCAGCACAAACATTAATTGTTCTAGGAAAAATTTCGATGTATATGACATATATTAGAACAGCAATAAACATAGTAGTAGCATATGTAATTTTAAGTCAGAGATTTATAAAAGAAGCTATTTTATATTTTATAAGTATTATATTGCCTTTATTAAGTATACTTTCAAGATTATTCTTCGATGAACCACAAGATCTTATATTGTATGGATTTATAATTTCTTCTAGTATAGGAATTATTTCAGGTATATTAAAACTTATTTCAATTAGAGGTTTATCTAATAAGCATCTAATTAAGGAAATAGAGTAATTCTAATAAAACAAACACTGTTAAATACAGTGTTTTTTTGATGTTTCTTCCATGATGTTTGAAAATTACTATTTTTTACTAAATTATTGTATAATAATTATGGTGATATTATGTGTGGGAGATATGGAATTAGTGTAACTAGATCGGAATTAAAAGAATATTTATCTGAAAATTACAATATAGAAGTTTTAGATGAAAATATTATCTTGCCAAGGTATAACATTGCACCTGGACAAGATGTTTTATCATTGATTAATGATGGTACAAAATATCGCGTTGGACTATTAAAATGGGGTTTTGTACCTTCATGGTCAAAAGATGATAAAATTGGTTATAAAATGATAAATGCCAGAAGTGAAACAATAGATCAAAAACCTTCATTTAAGAAATCATTAGTTCAAAGAAGATGTGTTATCATTGCAGATGGTTTTTTCGAGTGGTATAGAACAACATCAACTAAAACACCATATTATTTTTACTTAAAGAACAATAAAATATTTGGTTTTGCTGGTCTCTGGACGATTAAAACTAAAGATGATGGATCTAAATTATATACATGTACAATTATTACTACTAAAGCTAACTCATTAATGGAGGATATTCATGATAGAATGCCAGTTATTTTATCTGAAGAAGCTGCTAAAACATGGATGAATCCAAACATTAGAGATGTCTTAGCACTTAAAAAAATATTAGATTCAGACCAAATGAATGATTTGCAATTTCATAAAGTATCTAGTAGAGTCAATAAAGCTGAGAATGATGATTTAGACTTAATAACTAAAATTGACTAGAATAAATCTGGAAATTTTCTATTACTTCTTATATAATAAGTAATAGTTGTTTATTAAGGAGTTCTTATGAAATTTGATTCTGTAGCTAAAAAAGCAATAAAGAAATATGACATAAAAGTAAAAACAATTAGGTTTCTTACGGAAGAAACCAATGTTTTTTATGAAATTGTATCAGAATCAAATGAAAAATATGTACTAAAAATTTATCAAGAAGAATCTAGCAATATCAATGATAATATTGCTGAACACTTTCTGCTAAAAGTTATTCAAGAGAAAACACAAGTTAGAACTGCAAGAGTTATTAAAAATGAAGCTAATGAAACAGTAACAAAAATTAAATATCCTAATAAACGCGGATATAAGAGAACTGCTCTTTATGAATATTTAGAGGGTAGAAATATAGATGGGATTGAAGACCTTAAATATTTTAGAAAAATGGGGCAGATTCTAGCATCAATGCATTTAGCAACTAAGAATCTGAATCTACCAGATGATGTTAATCCAAAAAAATATGATAAAGTATTTTACTTTGAGGGAGAAGAAGCAATCTATAGAAAGCCTAGATATAAGAAGTATTTAACAAAAGATATGATAGAAATTCTAGATGAATTAATACCATATATTAATATTAAATTATATAATTTATATATAGACGAAAACCCACAATTAATCCATGGTGATTTAAATCCATGGAATATTAAAGTACATAATGATGAAATTCGTATTTTTGATTTTGAAGAAGCATTATATGGATTACCTATTCATGATATTGCAATATTTTTGTATTATTACTACAATCACCAAACATTAAAATATTATGAAATCAAAAAAGAATTTTTATCAGGTTATTCTGAAATCACAGAATTACCTGATAATGTTACTGATGCAAATCTAGAAATGATTATGATTGCTAGAAGAATCAATTTCTTTAATTATGTACTATATATTCGAAAGAATCCTAAAAAGTATATTGAAACGAGTTTTCCAAAAATAAGAGAATATTATTTTAGTTACAAGTGATATAATGAATACTAGGAGAAGAAAATGACAGAGAAGAATTTCTTTACAAGTTTACCATATTTAATAATCATCAGTTTAGCAACCTTCTTTATCTGGTTCTTTAAGCTAGATTATATTGGATTGCCTATTTATATAGGTATCATTTTTGTGTTGTCAATTTTTGTTAAAAACTCTATTTACATTATTCCCTTCTTATTAAATCTCCTATTTATGATTTCTCAAACTGAGTGGGATATAAATTCAGTTCCTCTATCGTTATATATAGCTGTTCCAGCATTAATCGTTGGATTTATCATACATATTATTAGATATCGAGTTAATATTTTTAAAGGTAAATTTTTTCTAGGTGTATTATTATTAGTTATCGCTATGTTAGTTTCAAACTTTATTAATAATCAGACCTATGATACTAATTTCCTCTTTATAATTGGTGCTTCATTGCTATACCTTTTAATTTATGGTTTTTTTGCCAATACAATAACTGGAGATAATCTAATATACTTAATCAGGATATTTGTTATTTTAGGAGTAATGATAGCTTTTCAAGTGTTAGCATTTTATCTTCAAGAACCAGATGTTATCCATGCACTAGAAACCAAGAGCATTGATTTAGGATGGGGATTATCAAATTTTGTGGCTACTTACTTAATTATGTTTATAGCCACGATTACATACTTTGTAAAAAAATATAAACTCCATATTTTTTGGATTGTTTTATTGCTTTTTGAAGTAACCATGTTATTATTTACTTTGTCACGTGCTGGTATTATAGCATTTTTAATAACTGCAATATTTTTAATATTATTTATGTTTATTAAGTATGATCATAAGTTAGCTTTATTACTTAATTTAATAATAGGATTAATTATGTTAGGAATTGTTGTATACTTTACAAGAGATTATTTCTTAACGATTTGGGATAGAGTTAAGTTATTTGGGCTTGATGACAATGGTAGAATTCCTATTTGGGAAGAAGCAATTGCTACATTTAAAGATAATCTTATATTTGGAGCTGGATTGTTTGCTAGAAGTGCAGGCCCAAATGAACTTAGAATGTTCCATAATACAATTTTGCATATCTTAGCTTGTTTTGGAATTATTGGTGGACTTGCTTTGATAGTACAATTTATTTCTATACTTAGAATATTTTTCTATCAGTTTAACCAAATGAAAGCAATCCTTTTAATTGCTTTAATGGGAGCGAATATTCATGGTATGGTTGATAACACATACATTATGCCTCAATACATGATAATCATGTTTGTGATGATTGCTGTTGTTGAGAATGCTAATAAAATAGATAAAATGCGATTAGAATTACGTCTTGGATAGACGTAATTTTTATTAAAAGGGTGATTATATGAAAAGTGAAAAAAGAATGTTTTTATCATTCATACTAAATTTTGTATTTACAATTATAGAGTTTATTGGAGGATTAATAACGAATTCGGTAGCTTTATTAAGTGATAGTGTACACGATTTAGGTGACTCAATTTCAATAGGCATTGCTATCTATCTTGAAAAGAAGTCAAAAAAGAAGCCAGATGAAAAATATACCTATGGTTATAGAAGGTTTTCTTTGCTGGGAGCCTTAATATCATCAATTATACTTTTAATAGGTTCAGGTGTTATTATTTTTGAAGCGATTAACAGACTAATAAATCCAGAACTTATTAATACTGAATTAATCATATATTTTGCCATATTTGGTGTAGTAGTTAATGGATTAGCTGCGTTTAATACTTCAAAGGGAAAATCATTAAATGAAAAAGCAATAACGCTTCATATGTTTGAAGATGTTTTAGGCTGGTTTGCATTATTAGTCGCTTCTATCATCATGCATTATACAGACATATTAATCCTAGATGCATTGTTATCTTTAGCATTTACAATATTTATTATTTTCCATGCATTAAGGAATTTAAAACAAGTTTTTAATGTGTTTCTAGAAGCTAGTCCAAAAGATATTGATATAGATCAAATAATTAAAGAACTAGAAACTGTTGATCATGTAGTTAAAATCCATCACTTTCATGTTTGGTCTTTAGAAGGAAATTATTCATTATGTACATTGCATGCGGTTATTAAAGATAACACGATAAATATAGAAATTATTAAAGTTCAAAATAAGTTAATAGAAATATTAAAGTCAAAAAGCATAAAACATGTTACAATTCAACTTGAGTTTGAATCATATAAGTGTATTGATAGCGAATGTGAACCAGATGAACCGCTAAATATAGTTCATAATCACCACCATTAGAAATATTTTTGAAAAAAGTTTCAAAAACTTATTGTGCTTTACACAAAAAGGTGATACAATGTTATTGTGTTTTACACATTAAGATTGTGTGTTTTACACAATAAGGAGGGTATTATGAATTCGCAATTCAAGAAGGGTATTATTGAAATCTGCGTTCTGAAGATTATGGAATCAGAAGATTTATGTGGATTTGATGTAATCGAAAAGTTAGCTTCAGCAGTTCCGGTAAATGAAAATACTATTTATCCACTACTGAGAAGATTAACAATGCAGGGGTATTTTGAAACATACAAGGTGCCTAGTCCTGTAGGTGCTCCAAAAAAATATTATAAGTTGACTGAAGAGGGAAAAGAGAAACTTAATGAATATTTAACAGATTGGAAACAATTTATTACAGGAGTATTTAAGATTTTGGAAGGGGTTGACTCTAAATGAAAGAAAAGTATTTAGAAGAGTTAAAAGAAAGATTGTTAGAGTATGATATATCAGAAGATGAGTTAATTGATATATTAGATGATTATGGAGAAATGATTGATGATGCTTTAGGAAAAGAAATGACTGAAGAATATATCATTAAGATGATTGGTACACCTAAACAAGTAGTAAAGGATCTTTCTGCTGAATTAGAAAAAGGGAAAGAATACATCTATATTCATAAAGGTGGAGCTACTAGAAACCATCAAAGAAATAAGATTACTGCCTTAATGCCATTTATATCTCTGGTTGTATTCTTTGTTTTAGGATTTGGTTTTGAACTATGGCATCCAGGATGGCTAGTATTCTTATCTATCCCAATTGTAGCTATCATTGTCAATGCCTTTGATAAGACTACAATGACTGGATTAGTAGCACTAAGCCCATTTATAGCTTTAATAGTCTATTTAATCATGGGATTTGGATATAATTTATGGCATCCAGGATGGTTAGTATTTCTAATGATCCCAATATTAGGAGTTTTTAGTGGGTACAAACAAAAAAGAATGATATCTTTACTTGTTTCTATCAGTCCATTCTTATGCATAATAGCAGTTGTTTTAATTGGTACTTACACAGGCATGTGGAATCCATATTGGTTATTATTCATGATTATTCCAATGTTAGGAATGCTTCATGAAAAGAAAATATGGAAAATCATTTTAATGGAATTAAGTTTTGTAATAGCAATCACTGCTTATTTGGTTGTAGGATATACAACAGGAGAATGGTTACTAGGAGGGTTATCATTTCTAATCCCAATTGGATTATCATTACTATTAAGTGAAGACACATTCCTTGTAATTAATAAAGAAAATAAAGACATATGGATATTAACAGCTTTATTAATCATTGTTTATGTAGGGTTTGGAGTTTTAATTCCTTATACTTGGGGATTCTTATGGATGTTGTTCTTATTGATTCCTGTATATGCAATTATAAAACATTCACCAAGAGAACATAATTTAATTGCTTGTATGCCATTTATATCAGTTGTTATTTTCTTTTCATTAGGATTTTTCTTTGGATGGTGGGCATTTTCTTGGATGGCATTCCTTTTAATTCCTGTTGTCGCAATCATTAAAAATGCATAGTAAATAATCGGCTAACTATAGCCGATTTTTTTATAAAAAAAAAGAAGACTTTTTGAAGTCTTCTTAAATATTTGACGGGATTAAGACAGGAACTAAATTTGTTGGTTTAGAACTTTCACCAGGGCCATTACCTGAGTCAGGATTAGTAGTTGAACTGTTATGATAACTTCCACTACCTGGAGATTCTTCTTCAGTAGTTGTAGTTATTTCTGTATCGTTTCTACCATTTCCATTACTAGTATTACCAGGTTGAAAATCATCCTCACTTGCTTTACCATTTGATTTTACATCTCTATTCTTAATGAATGAATTAGTTTCTGTTTTGTATTGGTATTGATAATCTCCAGTTTCTTGGTTTTCAACTAAATTAACAGTTATTTCTCCAGATTGATTAGAGTTTTTGAATTGATAAGTAATTTGGTATTGACTAGTATCTCTTGTTGAAATATCTTCTATGTTTAATGTAAGTTCATCATCTTGATTTTTATTCAATGTTAATTCAGCTTTTAATTGTTCTTGTTTCTCTGTAAGAATCAATTCGCTTTCATTATCTAGTTGTCCATTAATATAAACTTTATATTCAAATTTTTGAATATTTTGATTGCTGAAATTAGTAACTTCTACATAATTATCTTCATCGGTTTCAATTTTATATGTGATAAACGTATTTTGTTCTAATTGTTTGATTGAATTCGAAAATCTATACTCGACATCATCATGGATAATGATTCCGTTATAAAGTGTATAACCCATTGATTCAGTTGAATTATAATATCCTTTATAAGTAATCAAGTTTCCTAAAAGGTCTGTACCTCGATATTCAAATGCATATTGATAACTAGGATTTGTTGATTCAATATCTTCATAGATAAATGCATTTTGATTACCAATTACTGTTTCAGAAAGTTTCATGTATTGATTTATTAAATCTAACTGATCTTCAATTGGTTCAGTAGCTGTCTGGCTTAATTCTTGTAATTCATATGTTGAAAATGTATTTGATAATTCAGTTGCTTGAATATTATCTATCAGTGTAGCTCCACTAACTGTTTGAAAACCAATAATTTCTGAATCACTTTCTAAAGGAGTAGTACTAGTAATGTTAGGAACAACACCGAAATTATAGATTGAAAATCCTGTTAAGAGTACAATAAAAGAAGCAAAAGTGTAAGAAAAAACTTTTCTTAAATTAAATGGGCTTTTCTTTGTTGGAATATCATCAATAACAATACTATTTAAATTAATACGATTAAATACATCTGGCATTTCATCCAATGCAGATTTTTTAATTTTATTAATTAAATCTTGTTTTTTCATAATTTCACTCCTCTCTGTTTTGTTTTTGTAGTTTCTTAATAGCTTTATTGTATAACCATAAAACAGTTCCTACAGGTTTATTAATTGATTTTGCGATGTCTTTGAACTTTAAATCTGATACGATTCTTAGTAATACAACTTGTCTTTCATCATCATCTAAATCTTTAACATAGTCATATACAACATAATCATTTCTATCATTGGTAGGTTTTTCAAATATCTGACTGTTTTCTTGGGGATCGAAAACTAAGTTTTTATTTTCCTTTCTAACATAATCTAAAGCAGTGTTTTTAGCGATTTGGATTAGCCATGCGTAGAAGTTTCTTCCTCTTTTATATTGATGAATTTTTTGAATCATCTTCATATATGTATCTTGCATTAAATCTTCTGTAGCTGCTTTATTATTAACGATAGAAATTATCATTGAAAAAACACCTTTATTTGTGTTTTCATATATCACTTTAAAGGCTTCGTTATCTTTTTTAATCAAGTTGTCAATGTAATCTTCATAATTAACCAAAATATCACTCCTATGGTTATTATATCATAGAAACTTAGACTTCAAAGTGGTTTTGTGCAATCATAATATATACGCATGACATATTATTTTTATTGGTAATAATTAAAAGAAAAAAATATATGATATAATTTAGGTACAAATAATTGAGGGAGATATTATGAAAAAGTCTAGAATTTGGGAATTAGATTTTTTGAGAGGCTTTGCAATTTTTATGATGATTTTTGATCATTTATTGTATGACCTTCAAAATCTTAGTTCAATTTTTGTGAATTTTTGGGAAGTAGACAGTAGAATTTTTAACTGGCTAGAAGATTTTGGAAGATTATATTGGTATTCTGATTTAAGATTATTTGGCCATTTATTTTTTATTTCTTTATTTTTAGTCGTATCAGGAATTAGTTATACTTTTTCTAAGTCAAATTTACGCAGAGGAATCAAACTGTTATTTGTAGCTTTATTAATTAATTTAGTTACCTATTTAATTGATGTAATTTTTGATTCTGATATGATTATAGCATTTGGAATTATCCATATGTATGCATTAAGTATACTCATCATATATTTGATTAAAAAAATATGGGATAATGATAAATTCATCTTTTTCATTGGCTCAGTGATTATTATTATAGGAATTTTAATAGAATTTTGGGAGTTTAATTATATTTATCAACTTAAATTAAATGATATTCTAGGTTTAGTAATAGGAACAAAAGCATATGGAGCTGATAGTTTTGGATTAGTTCCTTATATAGGGATTATGATGATGGGAACAGTTATTGGAAATTCTTTTTATAAAAATAAAGTTAGTTTAATACCGACAAAAAAGATAACAAACAAAAACTTCTTTACTTGGATAGGAAGAAATTCGTTGTTAATATTTGTTTTGCATCAATTTGTTTTATATGGAATTATTATTTTAGTAGGATATTTTTATGGTTATAGAGTATAGGGGGATAATATGAAAGTTGAACAATCTTTGTATGGAGTAATTAAAGAAACTACAAAACAATTTCCAAATAGATCTGCATTATTATTTATGAACAAGTATCTTACATATGAACAAATTATAAATAAGATTGATGCGTTATCAAGCGGATTCAATGATATAGGCATAAAAGAAGGGGATGTTATCACTTTAGCTTTACCTAATGTTTTTGAGGCGGTTTTTGCTTTATATGCTTTAAATAAAATTGGTGTAGTCTGCCATATGGTTCATCCAATTTCTCCTATTAATCAAATGAAGAAATTTATAAAACAGACAAAATCAAGATGTTTAATAGTTTTAGATACATTCTTTAATCACTATAAAGAATTATTAGAATACAATAACAAATTGATTTTAGTAAGTCCTGTTAATGAATTTAATTTTATCAAAAAAATTGGATATAAATTAATTAATCTCAGTAAATTATCTAAAGTAAAATATTCTGAGAATGTTATTCGTTTTAAAGATTTGTATTCAGCAATAAGAAATAACGAGATTGCAGTAAACCCTAAGAAGACAGCTTTCTTATTACATAGTGGTGGTACTTCTGGAGAACCAAAAACAATTGAGTTATCTAATTTCGCAATCAATTCCCTTGCAAGTCAAGCGCCACATATTATGGGCACTAAGGATTTTGAAGATATGCATATGTTAGCTGTATTACCAATGTTTCATGGATTTGGCTTATGCATGGGGATTCATGGCATGATGTTCACAGGTGGAATAAATACATTAATGCCAAAATTTAGTAGTGATGAAACAATCAAACTTATCAAAAAGAATAGATGCAATGTTATCATTGGTGTTCCATCTTTATTTGAAAGTTTATTAAGAAATAAATTATTTAAAGACGAATCGATAAAAAACATCAAACAAGCTTATGTTGGGGGAGATTATGTAACGCTTGACTTGAAACATAGATTTGATGAAGTTATGAAATATTACTATTCAGATGCAAGGTTGCTAGAAGGATACGGTCTAACGGAAGTAGTAACAGTTTGTTCAGTTAACACATTAAGAGATAATAACCTAGAATCAGTTGGGAAACCTTTACCAGGTATTTCAATTAAGATTATAGATCAAGAAACGCAAGCATTTTTAGAAGATGAAGAAGCAGGTGAAATCATTGTAAAAGGTCCAACGATGATGAATGGTTATTTGAATGATAAAGAATCAACAGATAAAACGATGATTAATATTGATGGTGAAAAATGGATAAAAACTGGTGACTTAGGATTTATAGATAAACAAGGATACTTATATTTTAAACAAAGACTAAAAAGGATTATAAAAGTATCAGGTATGCCTGTCTTGCCTTCAGAAATAGAAAATCTATTAATGAATTATGAACAAATAAGCGAAGTAGCAGCTATTGGAATTAAAGATGAGTTTACTAATTTTAAGGTAAAACTATTTATTGTTTGGAAAAACAAGAGTAATATCTTAAATGAATCAGAAATTAAAAAAGCTATAAAAGAAAATATATCAATATATGCAATACCAAAAGAAATAGAGTATCTACATAGTTTGCCAAAAACTCCAATTGGAAAAGTAGATGTCTTAAAATTAGAAAAATTGTAAAAAAAATCCCTCAAATTTAATTGAGGGTTTTTCTTTTAAAATAATCTTTGATCGATGTCTCTGAAGAAATAAACTACTAGCTGAGAAATATATTCTTGAATTTTTCTAATGTTATTAACATTTTCTTTAAAAACATTAAAAATTGCTTGAATAAAGCTTTGTGCTAGAACAGTTAGGAAGTATCTATCAAACTGTCTAGGATAGTAGTTATTTACTTTATTAACAACAAGCTTTTCAAGTTGTGATCTAACTTGTTGGTAATGAGTACCTTCTGAGTTATAAATCATTATAAATACCTCACGAGTGTAAGGTTTCAATACGTTAATAACGTACTGAACTAATTGATTTACATCCTCTTCACTATCAATCCTTGTGACGTGTAGTTTCTTATCAAAACTCTCTAAATCATCAATAGCTCTCTGTGCAGGTAATAAAATTTCATTAAACAGTTGCTCTTTATTTTGGTAATAACGATAAATATTACCTACAGTGATATTTGCATTTTCCGCGATTCTTCTCATGTTAGCTTTTTGAAAACCATTTTGAAAAAATTCATTGATTGCGCCTTCAACAATTGCATTTCTAACTGTTTCTTTTAGTACTTGCATCTTAGACCTCCTATTAAGATTTTTTATCAATAAAGATAAGTAATGAACTTATCATTTGATATTTTAATTATATATTAATGCTTTTTTAAATACAACTGAATTGATTAAAAAAATGAAAAAAATGCCTATTTCGCTGATTTTACGACATATAGTGACAGAAATTATTAGAATTAGCAGAAAATCGCCTTAAAACATTTATTTATTATATCTAGGTTTGTTGACACAAGTACGTTTATTTTATATAATTTTAGTATATATATACTTGAGAGGTGAATTTAATGAAAAAGTTTTTCAGTAGTTTTTTCGTTTTGATTTTAGTGCTTTTAATTTCACTTGTAGCTGTACCGTGGAATAGTTTAGGAGCATGGGGTGTTCCGGTTACAATTTCAGCAAGTAACGAGATCTACATTAAAGGTGGAATTTTAGGATTAGCTTTAATTTTTAGTTTAATATACTTGTTTATTGCCAACACCGAATACAACAATTATGGACACGTTAGTAAGAATACATCAAGAGCGGCTTTTCTCCCATTGTATATCTTTACAATTGGAATTTTAGTTTTTGGTGGATTGTTAAATTTCATAACATATAGCAACACACCAAATACAACTAATTTATTAAAACTAGCATTTTTTGGAGTAGTTGCAATTAATTTAATCGTTTATGGTCATTTCTTTGGAGCTAATTTTAGAAAAGAATCAAATACAAAAAGAGTTATGCATTATATCTTAATTGTTGAAATGGCAGCTATTGCAACATATTTAACCTATTGGTTCTTTACCTGGGGAGTTACTCCTTCAGTATACGCAGGACATACATTCTCTTATTATTTTGCTGCTGGTGCTGCGTTTGGAATTTTAATGTATGTAATCCATATAATTTTCTTTACTAGAAGTAAAAAGGGGTCAACTGAAGAAGAAGAGTTAGAAAATGAAATTGACCAAATGCTTGATACTCCTCCAAAACCTGAGAGAGTGGATAAAAAGAAAAAATCTAAACATAGCAATGAAAGAACAGTAGTACAACCAAATCGAGATGGAAAGAAAACAATGATTGTATCTAATTCTCAAACAATAGTCTCTTCTGAACAAAATATTGATCCGACTAATATGATATATGAAGATGTTAATGTTGATCCAGAATTCACTAAAACAACGTCTCAATCTAGTTCGCCTAACTCAATTGAATATTATATTGAAAAACCTAAGATGTTTAACCCATTAGAACCTAGCTTTGATGCGTTAGTTGCATATGTTAGAGAACTTCCTCAGGTAGTTACCAAATTAGATGATGAAAAAATTACATTTTATGTTGATAGAAAGCCATTCTTAGTTCTAATGAATTATGGAAATTATTATCGTATGGCATTTAAATATGACTTAGAAAAAGGAATTAGATTAATTATCAAATATCCTACTATTTCTAAGAATAAAGGTACAAGAGAAGAACTATGGTTTAAGGCTAATAACTATGGTGATTTACCTAAAGAAGTCGTATATCAAATTGTTAAATCTTCATATGATAGTGTAAACTTGTAAAGCAACTTGAAAAAGTTGCTTTTTTTTTGGTTAAACTAATTGAATGAAAGGGCTTTCCGTGTTATTATATTTTATGAGGTGATTTTATATGAAAATTCAAGAGGTTGAAGCTCTTAAACAGGCAATAGCTGACAAGAAAAAATCATATTCAGAAAATGAATATAAAAAAATCTGTAAAGAGTTTGATAAACGTTATATTTATGAGTCAACAAGTTTTGAAAACGGAGATTTTTCATTTGAAGATGTAGTTTTCTTGTTAGAGGATCATTCAAGACAATTTCCTGACAAAAGTGAAACAGTTAGAAAAGCGATAATTAATAATTATCATGCAATTCAACAAGTGCATAAACTTGCAAGAGAAGGAAAAGAAATTGAAGAAACAATTGTTAAGGATTTGCATCAAGTTTTAACAGAAGGAATAATACATGGTGGTTTATATAGAACTAGAGATTTATTTATCTTAGGTGCTAAACATGTTCCACCAACATATTTAAAGATTTATAGTAAAATGGATCGTTATTTTTCTGATTTAATGAACCCTGAATTAACAGGTTTGAAAAAAGCTGCATTTACTTTATTACAGATCTTAAAAATCTATCCATTTATGGATGCAAATGGTAGATTAGCTAGATTGCTTTTAAACTACCAATTAGAACTTGAAGGCTTTTTGCCAATATCAATCACCAAGGACTTACGTAATGAGTATTATAAAAACATCGACGAGTACAAAATAAATAAAAAAATAGAACCATTCACAGAGTTTATTGCAAAAATTGAAGAGAAAAGAATCAAAGAGTTTTTAGAGAGAGACTAAATTCTCTCTTTTTAATGGAGGTTTATCTTGATATACGTTAATTATCCAAACGAAAAAACTGAAAGATTAACATTTTATTTGGCTACAGAAGAATATTTAGCTAGAGAATATCCTGAAGAGGATTATTTTTTCATGTGGCAAGTTAATCCAACAGTGATTTTCGGAAGAAATCAGTTAATTGAGAATGAAGTAAATTTAGATTATGTAAAAAGAAACAAAATCGAATTTTATCGAAGAAAATCTGGAGGAGGATGTGTTTATTCTGACCCTTCAAACATTATGTTTTCTTTTATTACACCGAATATAAATAAAACATTTGTATTTGATACATATTTAGATAAAATAGTCAAATTATTAAAAGACTTAGGTTTGAATGCTTATTTTTCAGGTAGAAATGATATATTAATTGATGGTATGAAAGTATCTGGAAACGCATTTTATCGAGTGAACAATCGTTCTGTAGTTCATGGAACAATGCTCTATAACACAGATTTAAGTGTGATGGTTAAAGCAATTACTCCAGACAATGAAAAACTTATTTCTAAAGGAATTGAATCTGTAAGATCTAGAGTTACCAATATTAAGAATCATATTGATATTTCAATAGAAGATTTTAAAAATCACTTTAAATCTAATATTTGTGATGATTCTATTGTTTTAACAGAAAAAGATATATTAGGAATTAGAGAAATTGAATCTAAATATTTAGAAAAAGATTTTATCTATGGTAAAAATCCAAATTATTCTGTTAGAAAAAAAGGAAAAACTGAAGCTGGAATATTAGAAATATCAATTGAATTAAAAAATAATATCGTTAAGAATATAAATATGTTAGGGGATTTTTTCTTGGTTAAAGATGAAGATGATTTTCTAGATTTATTCAAAGGTGTTTCTTTTGAAAAAGATGCTTTTTCATCAACTTTAAACAAAATTAACATAGAAGATTATATTTATAATCTTAAGAAAGAAGACTTTATAAATATTTTATTTAATTAATATCATTAATTTTGATATAATAAATTAGAGGTGCAGTATGCAAAAAATATTGAAAACATGTCTTTATGAAGCACATGTTAAATTAAATGCAAAGATGGAAGAATTTGCAGGTTTTGAAATGCCAATAGTATATACTTCTATAAAAGAAGAACATCTAGCTGTTAGAAACGCTGTTGGTATGTTTGATGTTAGTCATATGGGAGAATTTATTGTTAGAGGTAACGAAGCTACTGAGTTTGTTGATATGGTATTTACAAATGAAATAGTTAGTAAAGAAAATGGTTCAGTTACTTATGGTATGATGTGTTATGACAATGGAACAATCGTAGATGATTTATTAGTCTATAAAGTAAGTTCAATTGAATATTTATTTGTAGTTAATGCTAGCAATATTGCAAAAGATTATAATTGGGTTGTTGAACAGACAAAGAACTATGATGTTACTGTAAGTAATGTATCTGGTGAATATTCTGAAATTGCTATTCAAGGACCAAATGCTGAAAACAAAGTTAAAGAACTAATGGGACTTGATTTATCAAGTTTAAAATTCTTTCATTTTGGTAATTTTGAGTATAAAAATCATTCTTTATTAATATCTAGAACAGGATATACAGGTGAAGATGGATTTGAAATTTATGCATATGATGAAGCAATTATTGACTTATGGAATTTATTCATAGAGGGGGATGTTGTACCATGTGGTTTGGGTTCTAGAGATACACTTAGATTTGAAGCTGCATTACCATTATATGGACATGAAATTTCTGATGAAATCACTCCACTTGAAGCTGGTCTAAAAATCTTTACTAAAATTGATACAAACTATGGATTCATTGGTAAAGAAGCATTGTTAGAGCAAAAAGAAAAAGGCTTAACAAGAAGAGTTGTTGGTGTTGAATTAACAAAAAGATCGATTCCAAGAGCTGGATATCCTGTGTATGTTGGTGAGGAAGAAGTAGGGTATGTTACTACAGGTTATTTATCTGTTAGTATAGATAAACCGATTGCATTAGCTATGATTAATCGTCCATACACAAAAAAAGACACTGAGGTTCAAATAAAAATCAGGAACAAAATGTTCCCAGGTTTTGTTAGAGATAAAAAATTCTTAAATAAGAACTACAAAAAGAAAGGAGCTTAATATGAGCAAAATTTTAGAAGGCTTTTTATATCAAGAAAGCCATGAATGGGTAAAAAAAGTAAGTGATGATGAAGTTTTAATTGGAATAACTGACTATGCAGCTGAACAACTAGGAAGTGTTGTTTTTGTTGATATCCCTGAAGTAGGAGATTCTATAGAGGCGGGATCTGAGTTTGGTGCTGTTGAATCAGTTAAAGCAGCTTCTGATATTTATGCACCAGTTACTGGTGAGGTAATTGAAATGAATGAAGATTTAGTTGGAGAACCTGAATTAGTAAATGAAGATGCATTTGCTGCTTGGTTTATTAAAGTTAAATTAGAAAACCCTGAAGAATTAGAAAAATTATTAAGTCCAGAAGAATATAAAAAAAGTATAGAATAGAGTGAGGTAAAAATGTTTAAATATTTTCCGCACACTAAAGAAGATATTAACCATATGCTTAAAGCATTAAACATCTCATCAATTGATGAGTTGTTTAGTCAAATATCAAAAGAAGTATTGTTAAAAGGCGAATATGATATTAAGGACGAAATGTCAGAACTTGAAGTAAGAAACTATTTCAAACAATTAAGTAATGAAAATCAAGAAATGGTTGTTTTTAGTGGCTTAGGGTTATATGACCATTATCAACCGTCAATCATTGATGCAATTACATCTAGACAAGAATTTTTAACATCATACACACCTTATCAACCTGAAATATCCCAGGGAACATTACAATACATTTTTGAGTATCAATCAATGATACAAGCATTAACAGGGTTAGATGTATCAAATGCTTCGATGTATGACGGTTCAACTGCTACAGCTGAAGCATGTTTTATGGCGTGCAATATTACAAGAAGAACAAAAGTATTAATATCAAAAACGTTAAATCCAAATACAATCAATGTAATCAAAACTTATCTTAAGTTTAGAGGCTATGACTTTGAATTCGTTTCAAGTAAAAATGGTGTCTTAGATGTTGAAGATTTAAAAGAAAAAATGAATAAAGAAATCGCTGGTGTCGTAGTACAAAATCCTAATTTCTTTGGGTTAATTGAAAATTATTCAGGTGTAAGTGAAATGATTCACGAACATAAATCTTTATTTATTCAAAATCGAGACCCTAGTGCTTTAGCAGTCTTAAAGTCTCCTTATGAAGATGGAGCTGATATTGCTTGTGGTGATTGTCAAAGTTTAGGTGCGCCTCTAGCATTTGGAGGACCAACTTTAGGATATCTAGCAACAATTAAAAAACACGTTAGAAAATTACCAGGAAGAATTTGTGGATATACAACAGACTCTGATGGTAAGAGAGCATTTGTATTAACTTTACAAGCTAGAGAGCAACATATTCGTCGTTCAAAAGCTAACAGTAACATTTGTTCTAACCAATCACTAATGGCTTTATATGTAACAGTATATGCTTCAATCATGGGTAAAGCAGGATTAGAAGAAGTAAATAACCTTTCTTATCAAAATGCTCACTACCTATATGAAAAACTATTAAAGACAAAAAAATTCTTTGATCCTTTTAAACAACCATTTTTAAAAGAGTTTACATTAGAAACTACGATTTCACATGACCTAATTAGTGAAGCTTTATACAATAACAATATTTTTGGTGGATTTAGTCTTGAAAGTATTTCTAGTGAATATGAAAACTTAATTAACTTCTGTGTAACAGAAAAGAGAACAAAAGCAGAAATTGATAAGTTAATAGAAGTATTGGAGGGATTGTCATGAGTTATGATAAATTAATTTTTGAGCTATCTGTCCCTAATAGAAAAGGATATTCTCTACCAAAAGAAAACTATCCATCATATCATATTAAAGATTTAAAAAATCATTTAAGAAAATCTGAATTAGTATTACCTGAAGTAAGTGAATTAGATTGTGTAAGACATTATACAAATGTTTCTAAGAAAAACTTTGGTGTAGAAAATGGATTTTATCCATTAGGCTCTTGTACAATGAAATATAATCCTAAAATTAACGAAGAAATTGCTAAATCTTTGTCTTTTGCTAAATTACACCCATATCAACCAGTAAGAACAATTCAAGGAGCGCTAAGAGCGTATTATGAACTTCAAGTTGCTTTAAGTGAAATTAGTGGATTAGCTGAATTCTCACTTAATCCATATGCTGGAGCTCATGGAGAATTAGTTGGTTTAATGGTAATGAAAGAATATCACTTATCAAGAAAAGACTTTAAACGTACGAAAGTGATTATTCCTGATTCAGCTCATGGAACAAATCCTGCATCGACTACAGTCTGTGGAATGGAAGTAATTGAAATCAAATCTAATGAGTTAGGTATGGTTGATATCGACTCATTAAAATCAGCACTTTCTGATGAAATTGCTGGTATGATGTTGACAAATCCTAATACTTTAGGTATATTTGAAAATGATATATGCGAAATAACTAAACTTGTTCATGATGCTGGTGGTTTAATGTATTATGATGGTGCAAATTTAAATGCTTTACTAGGTAAAGTAAGACCTGGAGATATGGGATTTGATATTATGCACATTAATTTACATAAAACTTTCTCTACACCACATGGTGGTGGAGGGCCAGGAGATGGACCTGTTGGGGTTAAAGATTTCTTGGTAGATTTCTTGCCTAACCCAAGAATCAAGAAATTAGATGATTATTACTACACTGCAAATATGAATACTGCATTAGGTCAAATAAGTTCTTTCTATGGAAACTATTTAGTTGAAATTAGAGCTTATTCATATATTTTGAATTTAGGTAAAGAAAACCTAATGAATGTAGGTAAACTAGCAACTTTAAATGCTAACTATATTAGAGAAGCACTTAAAGATGATTATTACTTACCAATTGAAGGATACTGCATGCATGAAGTAGTATTCGATGGATTAAAAGATAATCCAAATGAAATAAAAACCTTAGATGTAGCTAAGAGGTTATTAGATTATGGAATGCACGCGCCAACGATTTACTTCCCATTATTATTCCATCAATCTATCATGATTGAGCCTACAGAGACTGAATCTTTACAGACAATTGATGAATTTATTAGAGTAATGAAAAAGATAGCTGAAGAAGCTAAAACTAATCCGGAATTACTGAAAAAAGCTCCGATAAATACTCCAATAACAAGAACTGATGAAGTTTTCGCAGCTAGAGCTATGATCTTCTCATATCGCGACTATCTAGAATATAATAAAAAATAGAAGGGATTAGATGCTATGTATTATGAATTATTTTCGATTATTGATGTAGTAATTGTATTAACAGTTATACTTTTCTTGGTTTTAGGATGGAAGAAGGGTTTTCTTGAAAAAATTATTGATATGGCTTCATCTATTTTTGGATTGATTGCCTCAATTCTTTTAGCTAGGCCATTTTCTAATGTCTTAAGAGGCTGGTTTGGTGAAAGCTTAGAATCAAACATTTCTGAATATTTAATGTCTAGAAGTAGTGAATTTGCTTCAGAACTTACAAGACCTAATCTAATTAGTGCTTTAGAAGGGTTAAGTTTACCAGATTTTATGGTTGAATGGATTGCTGATTCAGTTGATTATAATCAAATAACAGTATCGATTATTGATTCAATAACTCCTTTAATTCTTACATTAGCTCTTTTATTTATTGCGTTTATTACATTGTTCTTTGGATCAATGATTGTTTTCTTCTTATTAAGACTTTTAGCAAGAGGAATTACATCAATACCAATTATCAAACATGTTGATAAATTCTTAGGATTATTATTTGGATTATTAAAAGTTGCATTATTAATTTCTATTTTGTTATTTGTTCTAGGATTAGTAATTAATATTCCTGCAATCAATAACCTCATTTACGAATGGCTGAATAACGATATGCAGCTGTCCACTGAGAAGTTTAGGTTAAGTAAATATCTGTATGATAATAACCTATTAAAAAATATTATAAATGTTTTTGTAACAATAATATAAAACAAAAAGCGCTTGAAATAAGCGCTTTTTTTAATATTCAATGATTAATTTCTTTAATTCTTCAATGATTTTTTCTTGAGGGATTTTTTTCTTTTTAACACCATCAATAAATAACAAAGCTTCATCTTTGCCACCAGCTAAAGCAATATTTGCTTCTTTAGCTTCACCTGGGCCATTTACAATGCAACCCATGATAGCAACTGTAATATCTTTATTTATTGTGAATAAGAATTCTTCAATTTCCTTAACAATAGGAATCATATCATACTGTATTCTTCCACAAGTTGGACAACTGACTAATTTTGGCTTTTTATACAAACCAAAATTTGATAGAATTTCTTTAGCAACCTTAATTTCTTCAACTGGAGTATCTGTCAAACTAACTCTTATAGTAGAACCTATTCCTTGATTTAATAATATTCCTAAACCAATAGAAGATGATATTGTACCTGAAAAACTAGTTCCTGCTTCCGTGATTCCTAAATGTAATGGATATTTAAAAGTTTTGGCAGCTAATTCATTTGCTTTAACTGTGTCTAGAACATTTGAAGATTTTATAGATATGATTATATCTTCAAATCCAAACTTTTCTAATAATGCAACATGATACTTAGCAGAAGCAACCATTGCTTCAGGGGTTGGATGTTTATATTCTTCTAGAATATGTTTTTCTAAAGAACCAGAATTGATACCTATCCTAATAGGAATATTATTCTCAATGCACTTATCAACAACTAATTTGATATATTCATCTTTACCTATATTACCTGGATTGATTCTGATTTTATCTACGCCATTTTCTATAGACAATAGCGCTAAACGATAATCAAAATGAATGTCCGCTACTAAAGGGATTGATATATTTTTTTTGATTTCTTTTATAGCTAAGGCATCATCTTTATTTAAAACAGCTACTCTTACAATTTGACATCCAGAGTTTTCTAAATCATGAATTTGTTTTAGTGTTGCTTGGATATTTCGTGTAGGAGTATTAGTCATTGATTGTATAATAACTTGGGTACTACCTCCAATAAAAACATTGCCTACTTTAATTTTTTTTACGATATCTCTTGTATACATTTTATCAC
>CAZZPD010000021.1:0-21874 GCA_964655885.1 uncultured Candidatus Izemoplasmatales bacterium
TAGATAAATATGTTCAACAAAAATTTAAAGTTGCATTTGGTAACAGAATTATGGGCCAAGTTCATAAATTTGTTCCAGTATTTGTAGCTTGTGGATATACTGAAGATGAAGGATTAGACTTTATTTTCGCCAACAAAATTTTACGAAAATTTGAAAACTTGAACCTTGCATTTTTACAAAATGAATTAACTTCATTAATTACACAAATAAGAAAAATATTTGGTAAAAATGCATTTGAAATGTCAATCAAAAATATTAGGGAACTACAAGGATCAAGATAAATAAAAGTAAAGGTGATATTAAATGAAGAAAGGTATAGCAAAAAAATACTACAAAAAAGTTAATACGACCTTTGAAGGGTTAAATAGGCAAGATGACTTTGCTAAAATTTTCAACAATTTAATTGACAACGCTGAAACCAGTCTCTATCAAAGAGAAAGAAAAGAAAGAAGAATATTTGATGATTCTTGGATCAAAGAAGTTGAAGATATTCTTCCAGTTATAGATAAATTAACTAGAAACCCTGGAGAAAGCTTAAAGAAAATCCAAGAGGTTGTTCCTGTTGAAAGGGCAAAGAAAATCGATGCGGATACAGTAAGACATTTAGCTGCTAATACGCAATTAATTAAATCGACTGATGAAGCAGGAAATGTAATGCCTAAAAAGGTATTAACTAGTTATTCTGATTCAGACTTAGGAACCTATGAAAATAGATTCCTTATGACTTTGGTTGATAAGTTATTTACATTTATTGAAATTAGATACAACCTAATTTTAGATAAAGCAAAAACTGAATATGTTAATTACTTAAAACTAGAATCAACAATTGATACAGATGATGCAATTATTGATTATGATATAACCTTTAAAATACATCAAAAAACAGCTGAAGATGAAGTCGGAAAGAAAAACATGGAAATGCTTAAAAAAATGACTTACATCCGTCAGCTCATCACAAATTATAAAATGTCTAGGTTTATGAAAGATATGAGTAATTTTGTCCCAATTAGACCACCAATTATGAAAACAAATGTAATTCTAAAAAATTACGATTTTAGAGCATGTTATGATATGTGGGTGCTTTTAGATGAAATCGATCAAGTAGGATATGATGTAGACGTTTATGAACGCGATGTTAAATTCGATGAAAAATATTTTGATGATTTAAAAAATGCAATGCTTGTTATTTATGGAGCAATATCAAATAATCAGGTTGAAGAATTTGAATTTTCTTATGAAGAACCATTTAATTATCGTAAAAAAAGAAATCCAAAAATTTTATCAAAATATATTGGAGATGAATATATTGAACCAATGAATTACATTATTCAAGATAATTCATTAAATCAATATTTCTTAGATCAAATTAGAAGAAGTAATAATCAAAGATATTCTGATTTAAGAGAAACAGGTATTCCTGAAAAAGAAGCAATCGATATCATATATGAAAGATTAACTGCTATTGGTAGAGCTGCTTTTATAGATTTTATTAATGATAATTTTAAACCTGAAGAAGAAAAAGATATTAACGAAAAAATTAAAATTCAAAATAAGATTTTAGCTATTTATCGTGATATTGAAAGAATAAATAAAGAGCATACAAAGGAATTAAGTACTCAAAAAGCAATTGCTACATTAAGCGTTAAAAACTATAAAGAAGAACTTAAAAAAGAAATCGAATACAAGAAACTTCAAAAAGAAATCGAAGATGCTGAAGCTAAGAAAAAAGAAATGGACAAAAGACGTGCTGAGCAAGCTAGAGAGATTGAAGAAAAGAAACGTCTGGAAAAAGCGAAGAAGATTTTAGAAGACGCCGAAAAAGAAAGAAGAGAGAAAAAACTTAGAGAGCTAAGAGAATATTAAAGAGGTGAGCTTAGAAAAACTTTGGCCTTAATGATACAGGACCTTTGTTTTACTACACCTCTTTTTTTAATCAAATGGAGAACCTATGAAAAAAATACTAAAAACATCAATTAATTTAATTCCATATATGATGCTAGTCATATCATTTATACTTATCATACAAGTTGCTTTTTCTATTAGAAAAGGTGAAGTTCCTTCAGTTTTTGGAAGATCAGTTTTATTTGTTGAAACAAATTCTATGGAACCAGCAATTATGACAAATGATATGATTTTTGTTGATACAAAAACAATTGAATTTCATGTAGGAGATATCATATCATTTCATAGACCAGATCAGCCAAGTTTGATTATAACTCATAGAATTGTTGAAATTAAAGAAATTGATGGAGTGAATTATTACACCACATTAGGAGATAATAATAACTTTACAGATGATTGGGAAACAGATTTCTCTGAAGATTATATTGTTGGTAAATATATGAGCAAGTCTAGTTTTCTAGGAGGCATTTATCAGTTTGCTTTTTCTCAAGGGATTAGTTTATTATTTATCTGTATTATAATTATATTTCTAGCAATCGGAGGAATGGAATTATTTTCAATTATAAAAACTTTAAATCAAGCTAAAGAGAAGAAATTGTTAGAAGAAAAAGAACAAATGATTGAAGAAGAATTAGAGAAGTTAAGAAAACAAAAACAAGAAATGGATAAAGATAAATAATATGGAATTTATTGTATTAGCTAGCGGGTCTAAAGGAAACGCTACTTATTTGGAAATAGGAAATGATAAAATCTTAATAGACTGTGGAATATCATTCAAACAAATCAAATTTAGATTAGCTGAAAATGGAAAAACCTTAGAAGGTTTATCTAAGATATTTATTACTCATGAACACAGTGATCATGTAAAAGACTTAAGTATGGTCGCAAAAAATATTGATGTGGATATTTATCTAAGTGAAGGGACTTTAAGTCGATTAAATAAAAGTATTAAATATACGATTGATTCAAGAAGGTTTAAACCTATTTCTCCAGAACAAATGATTGAGTTTAATGGTTATTCTGTACTACCATTTAATGTATATCACGATGCGATTGAACCCTATGGATATCGTTTTTATGAAAATGGCAAATCATTAGTATATATTACAGATACTGGGTATTTCCCAGAAAGAAAATATGAATTAATCAAAAATTGTGAAGCTTATATCATCGAAAGCAACCATGAAGTAGAGATGCTTTTAGAAAGCGATAGACCGTGGCTATTAAAAAGAAGAATTTTAGATGATGAAGGTCATTTATCAAATGAAGATTCTGCTAACTTATTACTTAACTTAGCTGGAGATAAAACTAAAATTATTGTGTTAGCACACTTATCTGAAGAATGTAATATTGAATCAAAAGCATTAGAAACTTATAATAAAGTATTTTTAGAACAAGGTGTAGATGTCTATTCTTATAGAATAGTAGTAGCAAAACAAGATTACTCAACTGAAATCATTTCAATCGAGTAGTCTTTTTCTTTAGAAAGCGTTTTTTTGTGAAAATTACACATTGTCTTTATATAGCTTTTACGTTATAATAGCATATGGATTATGTGCTATTATTAATATTTATATAGGAGGTTGTTTATGACAACAAAAAAAGTTTATCAGTCAATGGATGGAAACCAAGCTGCTGCATATACTTCATATGCTTTTACTGAAGTTGCTGGAATTTATCCAATTACTCCTTCATCTCCAATGCCTGAATACGTTGACAACTGGGCTTCACAAGGAAAGAAAAATCTTTTTGGAATGCCTGTAAAAGTTGTTGAAATGCAATCAGAAGCAGGAGCTGCTGGAACTGTACATGGGTCGTTAATGGCTGGTGCCTTAACTACTACATTCACTGCATCTCAAGGGTTATTACTTAAAATCCCTAACATGTATAAAATTGCTGGGGAATTACTACCAGGAGTAATGCATGTAGCTGCTCGTTCAATCGCAGCACATTCATTATCAATCTTTGGTGATCATCAAGATATATATGCTGCTAGACAAACAGGATTCTGTATGTTAGCATCTGGTTCCGTTCAAGAAGTAATGGATTTAGGTGGGGTTGCTCATTTAGCTGCAATCAAATCTAGCTTACCATTTATGCATTTCTTTGATGGGTTTAGAACAAGTCATGAAGTAAATAAAGTTGAAGTGATGGATTATGCAGTATATGATCGTTTATTAGATCGCGAAGCTGTTAAAAAATTCAGACAAAGAGCTTTAAATTCTGCTCATCCAGTAACCATGGGTACAGCACAAAATGATGATGTTTATTTCCAAGGAAAAGAAGTTCAAAGCAAATACTATGTTCCTGTTGCTGATATCGTAAATGATTACATGAAAGAAATTTCAAAAGTAACTGGTAGAGATTATGCACCATTTAGTTATTATGGGTGTGATGATGCTGAAAGAGTAATTATTGCTATGGGTAGTGTTACTGACACAATTAGAGAAGTTGTTGATAACATGAATTGTAATCAAGAAAAAGTAGGATTATTAGCAGTTCATTTATATCGTCCATTCTCAGAAAAATATTTCTTTGATGCATTACCAAAAACAGTTAAAGCAGTTGCAGTTCTAGATAGAACTAAAGAACCAGGAGCTACAGGTGAACCATTATACTTAGATGTTAAATCAGTATTCTATGGAAAAGAAAACCAACCAATTGTTGTTGGTGGTAGATATGGGTTATCAAGTAAAGATACAACTCCTGCACAAATATTTGCAGTATATAAAAATTTAGAAGGCGAATTCAAAGATCATTTCACGATTGGTATCGTTGATGACGTAATGAATTCTAGTTTAGAACTAGAAGAAGCACCACATACAATTGATTCTGATACTACAGAATTATTATTCTTTGGTTTAGGTGGAGATGGTACAGTTGGAGCTGTTAAAAACGTTTCAAAAATTATTGGTGATTTTACAGATCTTTATGGACAAGCTTATGCTTCTTATGATTCTAAAAAATCAGGTGGAGTAACAAGAATGCATTTGCGTTTTGGTAAAAACCCAATTCGTTCTACATACTTAGTTAATAACCCTCATTTTGTTTCATGTTCAAATGATAGTTATCTAACTAGATTTGATTTAATTAGAGGAATCAGAAAAGGTGGAACATTCTTATTATCAACTTCAAGAAAACCTGAAGAAATGGAAGAATTACTTCCTAATAACGTAAAAAGAATCTTAGCTGAAAGAGAAGCTAAATTATATATCATTCATGCATATGAATTAGCAAAAGAAATTGGAGAAGAGAAATTACAATCAACAATTATGCAATCAGCTTTCTTTAAGTTAAATCCACAAATCATGCCATTTGAGGAAGCTCAAGACGCAATGAAAAAATTTGCTAAAAAGTCTTTCTCAAGAAAAGGTGAATCAATTGTTAAAATGAATTATGAAGCAGTTGATAGAGGTGCTTCAGGATTAGTAGAGATTAAAGTGAAACCTGAATGGGCTAAATTAAGTTTTGTTAGAGAAGTTGAAGAATCAAGACCTGATTTTGTTAAAAACATCGCTGATAAAGTTAATGCAATCCAAGGATATGATTTACCAGTTTCTGCATTCTTAGGAATTGAAGATGGACAAATTCCTAATGGTACTACAGCTTATGAAAAACGTGGAGTAGCTGAAGAAGTTTCTACATGGATTTCAGAAAACTGTATTCAATGTAACCAATGTGCTTATGCTTGTCCTCATGCTTGTATCCGTCCAATTTTAGCTACTGAAGAAGAAGTTAAAAATGCTCCAGTAGAAGCTAAATGGGTAGATGCTAGAGGTAAAGGATTAGAAGGATTAAAATATCGTATTGAAGTATCTGTACTTGATTGTACTGGATGTGGCGTATGTATTAACACTTGTCCTGCAAGAACAAAAGCATTACAATATACACCATTAAAAGATAACATCGAAAGAAAAGAACACGTTCTAGCAGATTACTGCTACAACGAAGTGACTTATAAAGACAATTTATTAGATAAGAATACTTACAAAAACGTTATGTTCGCTAAACCATATTTCGAATTTTCAGGAGCTTGTGCTGGCTGTGGAGAAACTCCATATGTTAAGTTCTTAACTCAATTATTTGGTGAAAGAATGGTTGTTGCTAACGCAACTGGATGTTCTTCAATCTATGGAGCTTCATTCCCTGCTGCACCATATACAAAAGACAAAAATGGTAGAGGTCCTGCATGGGCAAACTCACTATTTGAAGACAATGCTGAATATGGTTTTGGTATGAGAATTGCTCAAAACACAATCAGAGACAGAATGCAAAACATCATTGTAACTCAAAACCAAGAATTCAAAGGTGAATTAAAAGAATTATTAAATGAATGGATTGAAAACCGTCAAGATGGTGATAAAACATTAGAATTAGCAGACAAGATTATTCCATTATTAGTAAAAGAAGATTCTAGCGCTGCTAAAGACTTACAAGAATTAAAAGACTTCTTCGTTAAACAATCTACTTGGATTATTGGTGGAGATGGATGGGCTTATGACATCGGATACGGTGGATTAGACCATGTAATCGCTAATAACGAAGATGTTAATATTTTAGTATTAGATACAGAAGTTTATTCAAATACTGGTGGACAATCATCTAAAGCATCAAGAGCTGCTTCAATCGCTAAATTTACCGCTTCAGGTAAACCTGGTAAGAAAAAAGACCTTGGCGCAATGGCAATGGCTTATGAACATGTTTATGTAGCAGCTATTAGTCACGGAGCTAATGCTACACAACTTCTTAAAGCAATGAAAGAAGCTGAAAGCTATCCAGGACCATCAATTATCTTAGCTTATTCACCATGTATCGCTCATGGAATCAAAGGTGGATTAGGTAATTCTCATCAAGAAGCTAAATTAGCTACTGAATGTGGATACTGGCCAATCTATCGATATGATCCTCGTTTAATTGAAGAAGGTAAAAACCCACTTCAAATAGATTCTAGAGAACCTAAATGGGAAAAATATCATGATTTCTTATTAAATGAAAATCGTTATCAACAATTAGTAAAAACTGACCCTAAAAGAGCAGAAGAATTACTACATAAAAATATTGTTGATTCTAAAAAACGTTGGGCAATGTACAAACGTCTTGCATCAATGGACTATTCAGAAATTATTGAATAGCAATTATCAAATAAACAAAATGGCACTCAGAAAGAGTGTCATTTTTAGTTATTTCTCACAAATAAAACATTATTCACTTAATATTTCTTATAAAACTACCAAACCAGATAAAAAGTGTTTCAAAATACACTAGTTTGTTATATAATATTATAGATATAATTTTTAAGGAGTTTATAATATGCGAGTAATTACGAAAAGATTTTTAATAACTTTCCTATCTTTAATATTAGGATTGACAGTTGCTGCTTGTGGTAACGATACGTCAGAAGTAACAACGCCAAACGATTCAGTTATACCTGAAATTTCTAATCCAGATGAAATTTTTATATCTACTGATGACTACGATGTTACGTATGAAGATTTATATGAGGAAATAAAGAAAAACGATGGATTAAATCAGTTATTATTAATGGTTGATACCATTCTTTTAAGCGAATATATTCCACTAGTTACACAAGACCAAATAGATGCCAAAGTTAAAGAATTGACTTATGGTACAGATGATGACGAAGAAATAGCTAAGATGACAGCTGATAATAAACAAGAAGCAGAAGATTCATTCAATAATAGTTTATATCTTCTTGGATATAGTGATAATGCTGCTGGTTATGTAACAATAATGATTGCTAGAGAAATGTATGCAGAAGAACAAATCACTGATGAATCAAACGCTGAAGAAACCTGGTATATTGATCCGGAAAGAGTTAGAGATTACTATGAATCAAGTTATTTTGAAGATATCAATTCAATCATAATCAGATTTAACTCAGAAAGTGATGCAAAGAATGTTTTAAGAGATTTAAATCTTGTTGCTAAAAATGGAGAATTATTATTATATACTGGAGAAACTCCACTAGAAAATGTTCCAAGTAACAGATTAGATGAAACAAATACAAGATTATTAACAAATGATGAGTTATTAAATTATTACTTAGTTATGTATAATATTGTTTATGGTGGTTATAAAGATATAGTTAACGAAGATATAACTTATGAACAAGCTACAGCATTAGATACTTTTACATATACTAGAGAAGATTTAAGCAACATTAATAGCTCTATGGCTAATTTCTTATATAATTCATTAGGAAGCTATACAGCATTTATTGCAGACACTGATGATACACCTTTTTACACTTATCAACCTTTAAAATATGCTTTATCTAGTAACTATTACTACTATATGTTACTTAATTTAGATAGACAAACTAAAGTTGATGTAGAAGATTTCGAAGGAGATCAAGCAGCTTTAGAAGCGTTAATAGGTGTTGATGTTTATAGTGAAATAGCAGATAAATTAATTGAATCAAGCATGAGTTCTTCAACATTTACAAATAATAGAATGGTTGAATTAAGAGCTGAAAATGATTTTGTTATTTATGATTATTTCTTAAGCTTAGACTATACGTTAGCTAGCACTGATTATGAAGGTGATGAAGAAGGTCATGAATCAATCGTAGCTAGTTTTGGTGAAGAAGAAATCACTGCAGATGAATTATTAACGTTCTGTTTAGATGTAAATGCACCGATATATACAATTTATGCAGCACAAACAAAAGCAGTTCTAAATAGTCATTTTGAAGACTTATATTGTAATGAAGAAAGCGAATGCTTTACAGATGTAGATAAAAACACTTCAGCTTTAATGGCTTCACATCGTTCAGATGCTTTAGCAGCTAAAGAAGAGTTTGAAAGTGGATATTATGCAGCTTATTATGAATACGAAGAATATTTATACTTAGCATATGGTGTTAAAAGCAATAGCCAGTTATTATCTAATTATTATGTAAAATCAACTTTAAGACCTTATTATATTTTTGATGAAATCATTAAAAATGATTATGAATCACTTGATATCATAATGGATTTAATGCAAGGATACGTTGATAAATATTTCAGTTTTGATGTAAATCATATACTTATTTATGTAGATAGAGATGAAGATGGAAGCCCTGATGATTTCAATCAATTCTATGATGGTCTTGAGGACACAACTGAATTTGATCAAAAACTAGCAGATTTTGAAGCAGCTATCAGATTATACTTAGAAGATGATGAAAATACATTAGAATCATTTGGTGAAGATTATCAAGATGCTGAAAGAGATGATTTAGTTTGGGGAGAATTTATTAGTTATGGATTCTATGTTAAGGTTGAAGACTTAGGAGAAACCACATTCAAAAATGCTGAAGGTTCATATGAAGAAGGCTTTGTAGAAGGATTATCAGTATTAAAAACCGAATATGAGAAACTAGAAAACGAAGATGAAGAATATCTATTAAGTCCAGAATTAGTACAAACATCATATGGTATGCACTTGATCAAAGTTGAAAAAGGTAGTGCATATGAAATGCCAAATGGAAAATTTGCTATGACTTATGATGTTGAAACAGGAGATCCTCTATATTTAGAAGGTTTAGTTAACTTAACTGAAGACTTAACATTAGAACAAGTAATCATTTATGCACAATATAGATTCATTGAAATTGCTGATGATAGTGAAACTGTTGAAGAAATATATGGAATCGAAGCAATCGATATGCCTGAAGCTTTACTAGAAACTTTCACAGAATTTATATCAGAATTATATGATGCATATTATGTAGTAGGATATCTAAATGCTATAACTGGTCAAGAATTATTAGCAGGAGATTTCCAAAACTCAATATCAACTTATTGCAATATGAGTGAAACTTTATTTAATACTAAAGTTCAAAATATTATAGATATATATATGGAACAAATTTTCTTATTATATGATGTAAGAGATGCAGAATAAATAAAAGTGCGATTAACTCGCACTTTTTAAATCAAGAGGTAGTTATTATGAATATTAAACAAGAAGAAATAATTATCAAGAAAAATACAGTGTTTACAATGTTTGCAAACGCATTTTTAGCAATAATAAAAATGACTGTAGGTATTATTGGAAATTCACAAGTATTAATCTCAGATGCGATTAATTCAATTAGCGATGTAGCTACGAATATTGTTGTTTATATATCAGCTATATTTTCTAGGAAAGAAAGAGATAAAGATCATCCATATGGACACGAAAAAATTGATAGTGTTATCTCCATTTTTCTAGGTGTAGCAATCCTAATTACTGCTTTTGAAGTGGGTAAAAACGCATTAACAACACTTTATAATTATCTTTTTAATAATTTAGTAATACCAGCACCATCTTGGTATGTTTTAATCGTTGTTTTAATTACAATTCTATTTAAAGAATTCTTATTTCAAAAAACCAAAAAGGATGCAAAAAAAGCTAAATCCAGTGCTTTGTTAGCTCAAGCATGGGATCATAGATCTGATACATTTGCTAGTTTTGGTGCTGTTATTGGTATTACAGGAGCTTTAATAGGATGGAGCTTTTTAGAACCGATAGCTTCGTTCATAATTGCATTATTTATACTTCGTGTGGGGTATAAAATAATTTCTTTAGGTGTATCTCAAGTGGTCGATAAATCAGCTGATGATTTAACCTGTAATAAAATAAAAGAAATTATTTTTAGATACAAAGAAATAAAGAGTTTAGATGATATAAAAACAAGAATGTTTGGCATGAAATATTATGTGGATTTAGAAATTGGTTTAGAACACACAATGACACTTGAAGATGCTCATGAAATAGCTGAAAGGCTTCATGATGAAGTTGAAAAGACAATTCCTGAAGTAATTCATTGTATGATACATGTGAATCCAAATTATGAAAAAAAATAGCCAGAATATTGATTTTAACCATCTAGAGTGCTATAATATTAATTTACAAAGAAAACGCTTACGAAAGGGGATATTATATGACTTTAGCATTTACTAATTACTTAGAATCAGGACCAGGAATATGGGATATTATCTTAAGAATGTTACTTACAGCTTTATTTGTAGGCTTAATTGGGATAGAAAGACAATTAAGACAAAAAATTGCTGGAATAACAACTCATTTAATGGTTGCCTTTGGAGCTTGTGGTATTGCGATACTTCAGGATGCATTATATTATGATGCCATAGAAACTGCGAAATTACTAATCGATCAAGGGTATGATTTGGCAGTACAAGTTCAAAGACAAAGGGTTATTGCTCAAGTTGTTACAGGTGTAGGTTTCTTAGGTGCAGGTACGATATTAAAAACTAGAAATGGTATTTATGGATTAACCACAGCCTCTACATTATGGCTAGCTTCTATGATTGGATTATGTTTTGGTATGGGAGCGTATGTTATCGGTATTGTATTATCATTATTCTCATTTATATTCTTAACCGGATTTAGAAGAATCCTTTCAAAGACTTCTCTAAAACACGTAGAAAGCCCTGAAATTATAGGGTCGGAAAGAGTTGATGACTAAAGAGACTTACAAAGTCTCTTTTTTTCTGAATAAAATCATTCATTTTTTTTGCAAAATATATAGAAATGATATACAATATTTATGGATTTCGGAGGTAATGCTTAATGACATTGGAAATTAAAGATTTATTTGTCTCTGTAGAAGAAAACATGATTCTTCAAGGAGTAAATTTAATAGTAAAAGGTGGAGAGACTCACGCAATTATGGGGCCTAATGGTACTGGTAAGTCAACATTAGCTTCAATATGCATGGGACATCCTAAATATAAAATTGAATCTGGAGATATTCTACTAGACGGAATAAGCATCGTTGATAAATCAGTTGATGAAAGAAGTCGAATGGGAATATTTTTAGCAATGCAAAATCCAACAGAAGTACCTGGTGTAACTAATTTTGATTTTGTAAAAGCTGCAAAGCAAACAAGAATGGAAGAAGGTAAACATTTAAGAGTTGGTAAATTTATCTTAGAATTTGAAGATGCTTCTAGTGATTTGAAAATGGGTAGAGGATTAGCTCATAGATTTTTAAATCAAGGTTTTTCGGGTGGAGAAAAGAAACGTAATGAGATTTTACAAATGAAATTATTGAATCCTAAAGTTGCTTTTTTAGATGAAATTGATTCTGGATTAGATGTTGATGCATTAAGAATAGTTGGAGAAAATGTAACTAATCTTAAATCAGATGATTTAGGACTAGTTTTGATTACTCACTATCAAAGACTACTAGACTATATCGTACCTGACTTTGTTCATGTAATGATTAATGGTAAAATTGTAAAAACTGGTGGACTAGACCTAATCACTAAAATTGATCAAGAAGGATATGATTGGGTTAAGTCTGAATTAGGAATAACAGATTTTGATAAGAAGAAAGCTCCAGTATCACTAGGAACTTGTGCAACAAAATCTTCTTTTAAGTAAGGAAGTTAATATGAAAACCCCAAATTATTTACAAGATAAAATATCTGTAATCATTCTAAATGAAACTGAAGTAGTTAACAATTCAAGATATGAAGTAAAAGACAATAAAATTACTTTGGAAGCATTAGACAACGTTTATTTATTTATTGGAGATTACCATCAAAATAATATCGAAATAGACATTTTAGGAGAATCAGATATTCAACTTTATATGATATTTAAATCATCTAAAAAAAGCAATTATGAGTGTAATATAAATATTCATGACAATGCTAAATTAGATCTTTTTACTGATATAAGAAATATAGCTAAAGTAGAAGTATCAATTAAAAGAATTTTTAATTTAGAAAAGAAATCTATATTAAATTTAAATAATGCTTTACTTAATATGGGTCAGACAAATCTTCACGATGAAGTAAATCTAAACAAAGAAAATGCTGTAGTAAATATTGACCAATTAAATATAGGTTCTTATAATGATGAATTCTCTGTTTACCAAGATATTAAGCACAACGCAAAATCTACAAAATCAGAAATTAATAACTCGTTAATCAGCAGTAGTACAGCTAAACTAAAGTACTCTGTTTCTGGATATATTTACAAAGGTAATGAAGCATCAGTTTGTAATCAAGCAAATAAAGGAATCATACTAAGTGAATTTGGTGAGATTGAAGTAGAACCAAAATTATTTATTGATGAATACAACGTTGAAGCCAGTCATGGCGCAGCTATCGGACAGGTTGATGAAGAGCAATTGTACTACTTATTAAGCAGAGGATTAACTGAAATGCAAGCAAGAACACTAATCATTTCAGGGTATACAAAACCATTCATAAATAAAATCCAAGATGAAGATATCAAATTAATGATTGAAAGACAAATTCTTAAGAAGATTAATGAGGTAGATATTATATGATTAAGAATCAATGGATTAAAGACTTTCCCCAAATCAAAAATGGAAATGTTTATTTAGATACTGCAGCTACTAGTTTAAAACCATTAGCTGTAATTAATACTGTAAATCATTACTACAAAAACTTAAGCTCTAACATCCATAGAGGAATGTATGAAGCAGCTATTGAAACGACTGAGAAGTATGAAGAAACAAGAGAAACCGTAGCTAACTTCATCAATTCTAAAGTTGATGAAGTAATCTATACCAGAGGCACTACATCTTCATTAAATTTAGTTGCTTATAGTTATGGCTTAAATAATTTAAAACCAGGTGATGAGATTATAGTAAGTGAACTTGAACACCATTCAAGTTTTTTACCATGGCAGTATATAGCTAAAAAAACAGGAGCTGTTCTAAAATTCATTGAATTAAATCAAGAGGGAAGAATTACTACTAATGCCTTTAAAGAGATAATCTCTAACAAAACAAAAGTAGTAGCACTTACTTATGTTTCCAATGTTATGGGATATATAACTCCGATGAAAGAAATAATCGATATTGCTCATAAATATGATGCAATTGTAGTTGTTGATGCAGCGCAAGCTATCCAACATCTAACAATTGATGTTGTTGATTTAGATTGTGATTTCTTAGCATTCTCTGGACATAAAATGTTAGGACCAACAGGAATAGGTATCTTATATGGTAAAGAAAAATTACTGAAACAAATGGAACCATTCCAATATGGTGGAGATATGAATGAAGATGTTGAAAAGGTAGAATCAACATGGAAAAGAGGGCCTCAAAAATTTGAAGCTGGAACAATGCCTATCGCTTCAGTTTTAGGATTAAAAACAGCGATAGATTATATTGAGAATATAGGTGTTGAAAACATTCATAATTATATAACTAACATTCATACATATGCATTAGAAAGATTAAGTAAAATTGATGGATTAACAATATATAATAAGACAAGTGAAACGGGAATTATATCGTTTAATCTAGATCATATTCCTTCGCATGATGCAATCACATATTTTGCTCAAAATAAAATAGCAATTAGAGCTGGACAACACTGTGCAAAACTAATCTGTGATTGGTTGGGCATATACTCTTGCTTGCGAGCATCAATATATATTTATAATACTGAAAATGATATAGATAAATTAGTAGAGACAATTAAAGAAGCAATTGCTTACTTTAAAAAATTAGGATTTTAGGTGATAAAATGGCTGGATTAGACAATTTATATAGAGAAGTTATCATGGAACATTATAAAAACCCTAGAAATAAGGGTTTGGTTGATGATGATAAATATAAATTATTTAGAATTAAAAATCCATCATGTGGTGATGATATTACCATTCAAACATATGTAGAAGACGGTATTATAAAAGACTGTAGACAAATGGGTCATGGGTGTTCTATATCAATGGCTTCAGCTTCTATCCTAACAGAAATGATGATAGATAAACCTGTTGAGGAAGCAAAAAAAGTAATAGAAGCTTATCTCAATATGGTTGCGAATAAAGATTATAACAAAAAAATAGATTTAGAAGAAGCTCAAGTTTTTAGCGGTGTAAGAAATTTTCCAGCTAGAATTAAATGTGCTTCAATAGCGTGGGTGGCATTTAAAGATACGCTGGAATAGGTGATTATATGAGTAAAAAAGATGATTTAAACTTAAATCAAGAATATAAATATGGTTTTCATACTGATACTGAATCAGTTAAAAAAACTAGAAGAGGATTAAGTGAAGCTATTGTAAGAGAAATCTCTTCAATCAAGGGTGAGCCAGATTGGATGTTAAAGATAAGACTTGATGCTTTAAAATCTTTTTATGAGATAGAAAACCCTAGTTGGGGACCTGATTTATCTCATATAGATTTTGATGATATCATTTACTATATTAAACCTTCTCAAAAAGTTGAGAATGATTGGAAGGATGTTCCTGAAGAAATTAAAGATACCTTTGATAAATTAGGAATTCCTGAAGCTGAACAAAAATATCTAGCAGGAGTTACTACTCAATTTGAATCTGAAGCAGTTTACCATAGTACAATTAAAGAATTAACTGATTTAGGGGTTATCTTCTTAGATACAGATTCTGCTTTAAAAGAATATCCAGAAATATTTAAGAAGTATTTTACTAAAGCTGTAAGTTATAGAGATAATAAATACGCTGCCCTAAACACAGCAGTATGGAGTGGTGGATCATTTATCTATGTACCTAAAAATGTAAAAATAGAAAAACCATTACAATCATATTTTAGAATTAATTCTGAAAAAATGGGACAATTTGAACGAACATTAATTATAGTAGATGATTATGCATCATTAAATTATGTTGAAGGATGTACAGCCCCTATTTATTCTAGTGATTCATTGCACGCTGCTGTAGTAGAAATATATGTTAGCAATCATGCAAACTGTAGATATTCAACAGTTCAAAACTGGTCGACTAATATCATCAATTTAGTCACAAAAAGAGCAGTTGTACAAAGTTATGGACATATGGAATGGATTGATGGTAATATTGGTTCTGGTCTTAATATGAAATACCCTGCGTGTATTTTAAAAGGAGACCACGCAAAAGGAACAACCATTACAATTGCTTTTGCAGGAAAAGGACAGTATCAAGATACTGGTAGTAAAATGATTCATTTAGGGAATCATACAACAAGTAAAATTGTCTCAAAATCAATCGCAACTAAAGGTGGTAAAGTAAATTATAGAGGGCTTGTATCTCAAGGCAAAAACGCTAAGGGAGCTAGAGCTAAAATTGAATGTGATACAATCCTAGTTGATCGAGAATCAAGTAGTGATACAATACCAACAAATATAGTTAAAAACTTTAGAGGTCAAATTGAACATGAAGCGACAGTTTCTAAAGTAAGTGAAGATCAATTATTCTATTTAATGAGTCGTGGACTAACCGAAGACGAAGCTAAAGAAATGATCATTATGGGCTTTATTGAACCATTTGCTAGAGAACTACCAATGGAATATGCTGTTGAATTAAATCAATTAATTAAACTAGAGATGACAGGCTCAATTGGATAATTTACAACCTACTATTTATAGTAGGTTTTTTAATGTTGATTTTGCAAATAAAAAACTTCTATGTTAAAATATACATAAGGTGGTGTTATTATGAAACTGGTTATGGCAATTGTATCTAATGAAGATGCCAGTAAAGTAATTAAAAGCCTAATTAAAGAGAATTTCTTCGTGACTAAACTGGCTACTACTGGTGGATTTTTAATGAGCGGAAATACAACAATGATAGTTGGCGTACAAGATGAAATGTTAGATAAATGTATTGAAGTTATTTCCGAAACTTCTAGACGGAGAACTAAATTAGTTCCAAACGCAATCTCAAGCGAATTTGGTATTTTTTCCTCTACGCCTGTTGAAGTTCAAGTTGGTGGAGCAACAATCTTTATTTTAGATGTAGAACAGTTTATTAAATCTTAAGAATTTTGATGAATAAGAACTGTTAGATACAGTTCTTTTTTGATAACTAGAGGTGATGATTTTTGTGAAAAGGGTAGAATTAAAATTTATGCTTAACCTTGAAGAATATAAAATTCTTAGTCGCAAGTTAAAATTAATTTTAGATCAAGATGAATTTGCAACACATGATAATGGGTACTTCTTGTCATCACTCTATTTTGATGACATGTATGATTCTGCTACTTATGATAAAGCTGATGGAGTAGAATTTCATCGAAAGTACAGAATTAGAACCTATGAGAATGGTAATAAAAAATTAGAATTTAAAATTAAAAATGGAACAATAACCGAAAAAGAAACATTGAATATTAATCATAATTTAGATAAAGATTTAATAAATCGCAACTATGAAAAACTAAAGAAACATTTAAATGAACCTTTAATAAATGATATATTTATCAAAATGAAAATCAATGATTTAAAACCGATGTTATATGTAGATTATGAAAGAGAAGCATATGTTTTTAACAAAGGAGATACAAGAATAACATTTGATAAAGACATAACAGCTTATAATTGTTATAATGTTAATAACAAATATAAAATACTTGAACCAAGAAAAATAATTATGGAAGTTAAATATACAAGGCACTTACCTGATTTTATCAGGAAAGTAGTTTTTCAAAAAAATTATCAAACCATTCCTTACTCAAAATACTTGATGAGTTGGTTAAAGATAAATAACTGGGGTGTATAATATGAGATTATTATCAATTTTAGATTTATTTTCAGAACTTGATGCATTGGAATTAACAATTCCTGACATACTTTTAAACTTATTAGTTGTATTAATCTTAAGTTTGTGGGTTCTATTTATATATAAGTTATCTTATCAAAGCAATGTTTACAATAAGAGTTTTGCAATGAGTTTACCAGTATCTGCACTAGTTACATCCATGGTAATCATGGCAGTATCTAGTAATGTTATCCTTTCTTTAGGGATGGTTGGTGCGTTATCTATTGTTAGGTTTAGGACAGCTATTAAGAATCCTCTAGACACAATATTCATGTTTTGGACTATAGGTATTGGGATAACTATTGGGGCAAACATGACGTTTTTAGCTGCTTTAAGCTCAATAGTAATCGGTTTAGCTATTCTATTTGTACAAGCTCTAGAATTATTCAATTCACCATACATACTAATTGTTAGTCTTGAAAAAGAATTTGATGAAAAAGAATTATTAGATAAAGTAAAAAATTTATATCCTAAATTTCAAGTTAGGAACAAATCACTCCAATTAGATAGTAGTGAATATACATTTGAATTAAGAGGTAAAAAAGATTTATCAAATAAAATTGACACACTTAAAGAAGTTCAAGGGGTAATTACAGTGATATTACTTACTTATAAAGGAGATTATGTAGTTTGAGTAATCAAAGAAAAACTTACTTATATTTAAAGGGAAATAATTATTCTGATATTATTTCTTTTTTGAATGTGTATGAAGAGTTTCATGTAAAGAAACTAAGCGATATATATCTCGAAATATCATATGAAAAAGACATTGATCCCGAAACATTTGTAAAAGCTAGAGATTTTTCTATGGTTGAGTTATACCAAGATTTCACAGGATTTATCAGTCCTTCTAATTTTAAATGTGATATCGATGAAATATTAGAAATATTACCAGATTTAAATCCGGGTATATATACAATTAGTGAACTAATAAGAGAAGTAGTTTTGCTTAATAAAACAAGGGTAATACAAAAATTAAGAAATTACTATATCAATCGCTTCAATAGTGAAACTATTGATACAATTTTGGGTTTTATTGATTCAGATATGAACGCTAGTAAAACAGCTAAAAAACTATATATGCACCGCAATACATTGAATTATAGATTAGATAATTTCATAAACAAAACTGAAATCGATGTTAGAAAGTTTAAAGGAGCACTTGCTATCTATTTATTATTTAAAAGATGATTTGTGCATAATGCATATAGAATGGAAGGTTATTTGTGCAAGTTGCATATACAAATACCCTCTTTTTTTTTGTATAATATAAAAGAATAAAAATAAATTATATATTATTAGGAGGAATTTATGGCTACTTTAAGTTTTAAAGGGTTAGATAAAGTTTATGATAACGGTGTTCAAGCTGTTTTTGACTTCACTTTAGATGTTAGAGACAAAGAATTTATCGTTTTTGTTGGACCTTCTGGATGTGGTAAATCTACTACACTTAGAATGGTTGCTGGATTAGAAGAAATTACTGCAGGTGAATTATATATCGATGATAATTTAGTAAATGATGTTTCACCTAAAGATAGAAACATTGCGATGGTTTTCCAATCATATGCATTATATCCACATATGACTGTATATGATAATATGGCTTTTGGATTAAAATTAAGAAAAATGCCTAAAGATGAAATCAAAAAACGCGTTGATAATGCAGCAGATATTTTAGGATTAAAAGGGTATCTTGATAGAAAACCTAAAGCGTTAAGTGGTGGGCAACGTCAAAGAGTTGCATTAGGTAGAGCAATTGTTAGGGATGCGAAAGTATTCTTGATGGATGAACCATTATCAAATCTTGATGCTAAACTAAGAGTTGCCATGAGAGCTGAGTTAATTAAACTTCACAAACGTTTAGGAACTACCACTATCTATGTAACACATGACCAAATTGAAGCGATGACTATGGCTACAAGAATCGTTGTTATGAAAGATGGATATATCCAACAAATTGGGGCTCCAAAAGATATTTATGACAATCCAAACAATATGTTTGTTGGTGGATTTATTGGGACTCCAGCTATGAACTTCTTAATTGGTAAAGTTGATGAACAAGGATACTTCAAATGTGAAAATATTAAGTTAAAAGTTGATGAAAAACATATCAAACTATTAAAAGGTAAAAAACTAATTAATAAAGAAGTAGTATTTGGATTTAGACCTGAAGATGTTCATGATGAACCAAGATATTTAGAAGAGTACAAAGATTCAAAAGCAAACTTCATAGTTGATGTAGCTGAGTTGTTAGGTGCTGAAACTAGTATTCATATTACAGTTGGCTCATATAATATCGTTGCGAAAGTTGGCGCTAGAGCTGACCTTAACATTGGTGATAAAATTGACTTAGCTATTAATATGTCAAAATCTCACTTCTTTGATGCTCAAACAGAAGAAAGAATTGTTGAAGAATAAACGAAAACATAATTTATAAAAACCACCAAATATGGTGGTTTTTTTCAATTCATAAACCGCTTAAATCATGGTATATTATATATGGTGATTATATGTTAAATTATATTAAAAAACTAAATGATAATTCGCTTTATATTTCTAAAAATCATGATGTAATGATATTAGATACTACTTTTCAAAAATTTATAAACCAATATTTAAGTAAGAATTTTTCTACGGTAAAAGCAACAGAAAAATCTGTTAAGAAGCATCTTAAATTTAAATCAAAGATACCGATTTATATTGACAAATATAATTTGTTAATGTGTATAAAAAGCTATCGGTTAGAAAAAACATTCTATATAAACTATAAATCGATTTATAATTATGAAGTTAAAAATGGTTATGTTTATATTACTTTTATGAATCATCATCAAATGAAAATTAAGGAAATTAGCGCTTTTATGAACCAACTAAACAAATGTCAGAAAATAATAAATTACCTAAACGATTAGAAAGTGTTTTCATTGAATCATAACTTATGGAAAAATTATATTATATCTAGTATAATATGTATGGTAATTTTAATATAGGAGGATTTCTTATGAATAAGAAAGCATTAGAAGATTTAAATGTAAAGGGTAAAAAAGTACTAGTCAGAGTTGATTTTAATGTACCTATTATTGACGGAGTAATCACAGATGACAATAGAATAGTACAAGCTTTACCAACAATTAAATATTTAATCGATGAAGAAGCAAAGGTTATTTTATTTAGTCATTTAGGTAGAATTAAAAAAGAAGAAGACTTAGCAAAAAATTCTTTAGATGTAGTAGCTAAGAGATTAGAAGAACTACTTGAACAAAAAGTAAACTTTGTACCATATACTAGAGGAGAACAACTTGAAAAAGCAATTAATGAAATGAAAAATTCAGAAGTTGTTATGTTCCAAAATACTCGTTATGAGGATTTAGATGGTAAAAAAGAATCTAAAAACGATCCAGAACTTGGTAAGTATTGGGCGAGCCTTGGAGATATGTTTGTTAATGATGCATTTGGTACAGCACACAGATCACACGCGTCAAATGTAGGTATCGCATCAAATTTAGAATCAGCTGCTGGATACTTAATGGAAAAAGAGTTGAAATATATTGGTGACACTGTAGCTAATCCACAAAAACCTTTTGTGGCTATCTTAGGTGGAGCTAAAGTATCTGATAAAATAGGAGTAATTGAAAATCTACTTAAAAAAGCTGATAAAATCTTAATTGGTGGTGGAATGGCTTATACATTCATGAAAGCATTAGGATATAATATTGGTACTTCAATATGTGAAGAAGATAAACTAGATTTAGCTAACTCAATTCTAGAAAAAGCTAATGGTAAAATTATCTTACCAGTAGATGTTGTTGTTACAAAGGAATTTAAAGAAGACGCACCTTTTAGAGTTGCGACTTATAAAAACTTAAAAGAAGATGAAATGGGACTAGATATAGGACCAAAAACAGTTAAATTATTTAAAAAAGAATTAAAAGGTGCAAAAACAGTTGTATGGAATGGACCAATGGGAGTATTTGAATTTGCTAATTTTGCTAAAGGAACAGAAGCAATTTGTGAAACATTAGCTAATATGAAAGACGCTCGAACAATCATTGGTGGTGGAGATAGTGCAGCTGCAGCTATCCAAATGGGATACCGAGAAAAATTTACTCATATTTCAACAGGCGGCGGAGCTTCATTAGAATTCTTAGAAGGTAAAGAATTACCTGGTGTTGTTTCTTTAGATGATGCTTTAGAATGCGATTGTGGTGAAGATTGCGACCACGATCATGAACATTAGAAAGTATCAAACATGGAAAAAACAATTACAATAAAAAGTACCGAAGGATTGCATGCACAACTGGCTAACAAGCTTGTGTATATATCTACTAGATATGATGTTGAAGTACGCTTAGAATATAAAAATGTTACCGTGGATGCTAAATCAATTCTTAGTTTAATGAGTTTAGCTGTTCCAAAAGGTAGAA
>CAZZPD010000022.1:0-20383 GCA_964655885.1 uncultured Candidatus Izemoplasmatales bacterium
TATTAGAACAAGCACATTGATAATCTTTAGTAGGGCCAAAGATTACTTCACAGAACAAACCATCTTTTTCTGGTTTTAAAGTTCTATAATTAATCGTTTCGTGTTTTTTAACTTCTCCATAAGACCAAGAACGGATTTCTTCAGGAGATGCTAATCTGATCTTCAAATGTGAAAATTTTTGACTCATAGTTTCATCTCTCCTTTTTATTGAAATCCAAATTTACTGATATAATCATCTTTATCATTATCTACTAAACTCTTGTTAACTTCATTAGCTCCTGTATCTCTGTTGATTAGTTCAACATAAATACCAAGCGAACGAAGCTCTCTAGTTAATACTCTAAATGATTCAGGAAGACTAGGTTGTGGAATTGGTTCTCCATCAACGATAGCTTTAAACACTTTATTTCTACCTATAATATCATCAGATTTTACAGTTAACATTTCTTGTAATGTGTATGCGGCTCCATATGCTTCTAAAGCCCAAACTTCCATTTCACCGAAACGTTGTCCACCGTTTTGTGCTTTTCCACCCATTGGTTGTTGTGTTACTAATGTATATGGTCCAACACTTCTAGCATGTAATTTATCATCAACCATATGGTCAAGTTTAATCATATACATCACACCAACAGAAATTCTGTTATCAAATTTTTCTCCAGTTCTTCCGTCATATAATGTATATTTACCATCTGGTTCCATTTTAGCTTCAGCCATGATGTCTCTAAGGTCATCTTCACTAACACCATCGAATACTGGTGTAGCAACATGAACGCCTAATTGTTTAGCGGCCATACCCAAATGAATCTCTAATACCTGTCCGATATTCATTCTTGATGGAACCCCTAGAGGGTTTAACATGATATCGATTGGTGTACCATCTTCTAAATAAGGCATATCTTCTTGAGGTAAGATTTTTGAGATTACACCTTTATTCCCATGGCGTCCTGCCATCTTATCTCCTTCAGATATTTTTCTTTTTTGTACGATATATACTCTAACTGACATATTAACGCCAGGGTTTAATTCATCTTCTCCACGTTTAAAGACTTTAACAGAATGTACAATTCCGCCTCCACCATGTGGAACTCTTAGTGATGTGTCTCTAACTTCACGAGATTTTTCACCAAATATTGCCAATAATAATTTTTCTTCAGGTGATGGATCGGTTTGCCCCTTAGGCGTAACTTTACCAACTAAAATATCTCCTTCTTTAACTTCAGTACCAGGCACTACAATACCCATTTCATCAAGATATTTTCTTCCTTCATCACCAACGTTTGGAATTTCTCTAGTAAATTCTTCTTTTCCAAGTTTAGTATCTCTAGCTTCAATTTCATACTTTTCAATATGTATTGAAGTATAAACATCATTTTTGACTAGTTTTTCATTCATGATAACAGCATCTTCATAGTTATAACCATTCCATGTCATAAAAGCAACAACTACATTTCTCCCGATGGCTAATTCTCCCTCATTCATTGAAGGTCCATCAGCAATTATATCTCCCGCTTTTACTTCTTCACCATGTTTAACTATTGGTGTTTGGTTAATACAAGTCCCTTGATTACTTCTCATAAATTTTAATAAATGATATACTTCTAAATCATTATCTTTTGTTCGAATTTTAATTTGATGTCCATCAACAAATTCAACAACTCCAGCACTTTTAGTGATTAAAGCTGTACCTGAGTCATGTGCAATCTTATATTCAATACCTGTACCAACAAATGGTGCTTCTGGTTTTAATAAAGGAATTGCTTGTCGCTGCATGTTCGCACCCATAAGTGCGCGGTTTGCATCATCATGTTCTAAGAAAGGAATAGAAGCTGTAGATACAGAAACGATTTGCTTAGGCGAAACATCCATGTAATCGCATCTTTCTTTTCTAAAGATTTTTGTTTCTCCATTATGTCTAGCAATAACTCTATCTTCTTTAATGCTCATATCATCGTTTAAAGCAACGTTTGCTTGAACGATAACATAATCTCTTTCTTGGTCAGCTGATAAATATTCCATTTGGTCTGTAACTTTACCAGTTTTTTTATTTATTTTTAAGTATGGGGTTTCCATAAAACCATATTTATTTACTTTAACATAGCAAGCTAAGCTATTGATAAGTCCAATGTTTTGACCTTCTGGTGTTTCAATTGGACAAATTCTACCGTAGTGAGATTGATGCACGTCACGAACTTCAAATCCAGCTCTATCTCTAGTAAGTCCACCTGGACCCAATGCTGAAATTCTACGTTTATGAGTAATCTCATCTAATGGATTAGTTTGTTGCATAAATTGAGATAACTGACTACTTCCAAAAAATTCTTTAATAGATGAAGTTAAAGGTCTAATGTTAATAAGATTTTGAGGTGTAATTTCTCTTGGATCTTTTGTAGACATTCTATCTTTAACGTTTTTCTCCATTTTAGCTAAACCAATTCTAAATTGGTTCTTCAACAATTCGCCAATCAATCTAAGTCTTCTATTACCTAAATGGTCAATATCATCCATTGATCCAACACCATTAAATAAGTTTAAATAATAAGAAATACTTGCGATGATATCTGAAGTAGTTATATGTAATTGAGTTTCATTTGAATTGTTTCCAATTAGTTTTAATTCTTTCGTAGTACCATGTTCTTTAATTCTGATATTTAAAACTTCCACAAAAGTATCTCTTACTACATTCTCAATGAAATCATAGTTAGGAATATCTTCTATTGATTCTCCACGATTTTCTTTATCAATTAACTGTTTTAATTCTTTTTCTATACTAGAATCAAATTTAACTCTTTCAGTTATAGCTGGTCTATTGCTATCAATAACATCAATTAAGTCATGAGTTATTTTAGTTCCTTTAGAAATTAAAATTTCTCCAGTTTCAGGATCTGCCAAATCTTTAGATAATTTAACTTCAATATCTTCATCAACTAATTGTTTTAAACGAGCAATAACATTTAACTTTTGGTTTATTTTAAATCTACCAACTGAAGCTAAATCATAACGTTTTTCATCAAACAATCTAGAAACAAAGAAACTTCTAGCACCTTCGATAGTAGCTGTTTCTCCTTGTCTTATTTTTGCATAAACTTCTTTCATAGCTTCTTCAGAATTCTGAGTTAAATCTTTTTCATAAGTATTATCCATAAATTCATGTTCGCCAAAAAGATCTACAATTTGCTTTCTAGTTGAAAAACCTAGCGCTTTAATCATCGTAGATAAATATATTTTCTTTGAACGGTCAACTTTAGCATATAATAAGTCTTTTGAACCCATTTCAAATTCTAACCAAGCACCTCTGGTAGGAATAACTTGACCTAAATATTTTCTCTGTAGGGTTTTTTTGTCAACTTCTTCAGCGAAAAACACACCTGAAGAACGGACAATTTGTGAAACAATAACTCTCTCAGAACCATTAATAATAAATGTTCCAACTGGAGTCATCATTGGGATATCACCCATAAATATTCTTTGTTCTTTAATGCTATCTGCCTGAACTATTTCTCCAGTTTCGGGATCAATAACATCATCGTTTTTTAATCTAACATTTACTTTTAAAGGACGAGAATAAGTTACATCCTTTATTTTACATTCTTGAACTGTATATTTTGCTGGTTCTAATTCAAAATCACCAAAATATAGTTCAACATTCCCATTGAAATTTGATATTGGCGAGATATCTTCAAATAGTTCTTTTAGGCCTTGTTTAATAAACCATTCGAACGAAGAAGTTTGTACCTCAATTAAGTCTGGTAACTCAACATTTGATTTAACTCGCGAAAAATTTCTTCTCTCTCTTGTTTTTCCGTATTTTACGGTTTTGTAATTCACAAAATCACCCCATCAATTCGTAATATTACACTTAAAACATGCAAAAATGCGCATTCTATCGCATTTTAATATTTTATCATAATCAATCAACTTAGTCAATTATTTTATGCACTCTATAATATAATATCCTGACTTTTTGTTCATAACGTTTACTTTCTTGTAAATATCTTCACAATATTTGATTGCCGATAGTGCACCATGCTTTTTATTTATCACAAAAATCAATCTGCCATTTGTTTCTAAATGGTTATATGATTCTAAGAATAAATGATATATTATTTTCTTTCCTGTTCTAATTGGTGGATTAGTAATAATCAAATCAAAAATTGCATTAAGTTCACTAAATCCATCATTATTTAAAACTAAAACTTCTTGATTATTTAATTTAGCATTTTTTACAGATAATTCTGTTGCTCTATCATTTATGTCTATCAGAGTTACTTTTGATTCTTTATTATAATCTTTATATATAATTCCTATTGGACCATATCCACATCCTAAATCCAGCACATTATTAGCTGGAATATCTAAAACATATTCAATTAGCAATCTGGATCCAAAATCTAATCCACTACGTGAAAAAACTCCATTATCTGTTATAAAATGGAATGATTTTTCATGTATTTTGAAATATATATCTTTTTCTTTACTATCTAGAGTGTTGTTTTTAGTATAATAATGATTCAAACTATTAACTCCTTTAAACGCTAAAAACCTGAGACATTATGCCCAGGTTTTATGTGTTTAGTATAAAATTATTTTAATTCTACTTTTGCGCCAGCTTCTTCTAATTTAGCTTGTAATTCTTTACCAGCATCTTCAGATACTTTTTCTTTAATTGCTACAGGTGCAGAGTCTACTAATTTTTTAGCGTCGATTAACCCAAGTCCAGTTACTTCTCTAATTACTTTAATAACTTTAACTTTAGAAGCCCCAACGTCTGTTAACATTACGTCAACTTCTTTTGGTCCTTCGTCTACAACTTCAGCTGCTGCAGCTGCAGGAGCTGCTGATACTGCAGATGGATCAATTCCAAATTCTTCTTTCATAGCATCGATAAGTTCTTTAATTTCTAAAATTGTCATTTCTTTTAATGATTCAATAAAATCTTTTGCATTAATTTTTGCCATTGTTTTTTCCTCCTAATTAATTACTTTCTTCAGATTGTACTTCTGATTCTTCTTTTGTTAACAAGTCTAATCCAATAGATAGTTCTCTAAGTGGACCATATAATTGTGTTGCTAACATTGCAAGCAATATATCCTTGTTAGGTAATGCTGCAATTTCTTTAATTTGTGCTGATTCATAGAAATCTCCATCAACAACACCTGACTTAACAAGTAGTTTAGGATTTTTCTTAGCGAAGTTATGTAGCACTTTTGCTGCAGATACTGAGTCTTCAAATGCAAATACTACTCCATTCGGACCTTTGAAATCTGGAGATAATCCGTTGTAGCCAACGATTTCAGCTGCTCTTCTTGAAATGTTGTTTTTAACAACCATCATTTCACAACCTTCTTCACGTAGTTGACGACGTAATTGTTCGGTTTTTTCAACTGTTAATCCGCGATATTCAGCTACTACAACTGATTTTGCATTTGACATTTTTTCAGCGATCTTTTTAACTTCTTCTTGCTTAAATTCAATAATTCTTTGATTAGCCATTTAAAGACCTCCTTATGTCTAATAAAATAGAAAACCTCTTCTTCGTGAGAAAAAGAGGAATAAATAATCTTTATTTATATTCTTCTTTGTCTCGGTAGGATATTTAAGCCATGCCCCTACTGTCTTCGATAAAGTTATTTATTTTTTTAATTGCTCAACTTTTACGCCAGGACCCATCGATGATGAGATAGCTAAGTTTTTAATATAAACACCCTTAACTGTTGCTGGTTTAATTCTGTTAACTGTATCAATAACAAGTGTAATATTGTCAACTAATTTTGCACTGTCAAATGATACTTTCCCAACAACAACTTGGATATTACCAAATTTGTCTACGCGGTAAGTGATTTTACCACCTTTTGATTCTGTAACTGTTTTTGCGATATCCATTGTTACTGTACCAGTTTTTGGATTTGGCATTAATCCTTTTGGTCCAAGTAATCTACCGATTTTACCTAATGATGACATCATATCTGGTGTAGCGATCACTACATCAAAATCAAACCAACCACCTTTGATTTTTTCAATCATGTCGTCATCACCTACGAAATCCGCTCCAGCTTCTTGTGCTTCTTTTGCTTTTTCACCTTTTGCGAATACTAATACTGTTTTGTCTTTTCCAGTACCATGAGGTAATACTAATGCTCCTCTTAAGTTTTGTTCAGCCTTACGAGGGTCAAGGTTTAGGTTAAATGCTAATTCAACTGTAGCGTCGAATTTTTCGAATGAAATTGATTTTACTAAATCAACTGCTTCAGGTAAAGGATATTTTTTTAGTTTATCTATTTTAGATAACGCTTCAGCGTACTTTTTTCCTTTTTTTGCCATTTCGATTTTTCCTCCTATATTTGGTTTTAGCGGAATGTCCTCCCATTATATAGTTGCATTTATATAAACAACCAATACTTTTAGTCTTTTACGACAATTCCCATGTTTCTTGCTGTACCTTCAATAATGCGTGCTGCTGCTTCAACATCATTTGCATTTAAATCAGGCATTTTCATTGTCGCGATTTCTCTTAATTGATCCCAAGTAATGGTTGCGACAGTTTCTGTTTTAGAATTTCCTGCACCTTTTTCAATTTTACATGCTTTCTTTAACAAGTCACTTGCTGGTGGAGTTTTAGTGATGAACGAAAATGAACGATCTTCATAAACTGTTAATACTACTGGAATAGTATAACCAATCTTGTCTCTTGTCATATCATTAAATTGAACGCAGAATTGTTGAATATTAACTCCAGCTTGTCCCAAAATTGGTCCGATTGGTGGTGCTGGTGTTGCTTTTCCACCTGGAACTTGAAGTTTTACAACATTTTTAATTTGTTTAGCCACGAAAGACACCTCCTTATTTTCGTGATGTGGTAACTGGAATTTTTCCTCCCACTCATATGCGTGATTTTACACGCTGAATAATTATACAATATATATCATATATATGTCAAGATTTTTTTATTGAAACCTTTACTTTTTTAGATATCGTATTTAGAATTGATTTCAGATGGTGTTTTTCTTAGTAAATTTAACACCGGTAATAGCCCTGCAAGTAGATTAATTAAGTAAATTCCTATGATTCCTCCCAAGAAATAATGGATTGGGAAATAGAAAACTGATAGTATGTCTCCTAACATATTTTGAATTCGATTAATCAGTAAAGACATTGCAAGATATCCAGTCAATGATCCCAATGTTGTCAACCAGAATATTTCACCAATAAAAATCTTTAGTATATCTCTTCTAGTTGCTCCAATAGAGCGATATATTCCAATTTCTTTTATCCTGCTCAACATACTAGATCTCATGATAAAGAATATGTAAACAACAATTCCAACCAAAGTAATAACTATTGATTGAATCCTGCTAGCTACATCCATGCGTAGATCTTCTAGAGCATATGCTCTTTGAGCTTCATAAGAGTTAAACGCGTCTATGTCTTCATCATAAGCTACGATGTCTGAAATGGCTTTTTCTATATCATCTGAATAAAAATATATTGCAGTTTGACTATAAAAATTTAAAGTGTTTACATTTGCTTTTATTACATCTTCAACGACCGAATTAGATGTGATAAAATACTGTTCTTTATATAAATCTTCAACTCCATCAGTTATGTTTTCATAAATGCCCACAACGGTATAATTTATACCATATAAAGTAACTGTATCTCCTATATCCTCATTTGTACTTTCATGAGCTAAAATTTCATTTTCATCAGTAATTGTATTCCCTTCAATTATATTAATTCTATTTTCAGCACTTCCAATTGGATAAACATATAAATTAAAGGCAAAACTAAATATAGCATCATCTTGTACAACAATAACAGGTGATTCGGTTTGAATAATACCCACTATCTCAAATTCTAAGCGAAATTCATTTGTTGATAATATTGTATAACCAATTAAATCTTCAGCTTTTTCAATCCCTAAATCAGCCACTGCCTTTGCTTCTAAAATATCTTCTACTATCCACTCATCAATGACAACTTCTAGATTATTATTTGGTAATCTACCATATAATATATCTTCTGGATTAACCCACGATGATTTAATAGGGTATACTGTTGAATGTTGAGTTGCTTGCCCTTGATAGAAATCATATAGTGGCTCGAATATCCAAGCTCCTTCATAATATGGCGAAAACTCTATGTTATCAACATTATTTAGAATTCGATCTATATCATAGCTGCTAATACTATTCTCGGTTGATATTGAAATTAACTCTTTATATGTATGTAAGAAGCTTTTTTCATCAAGTGTCGTAAGATTAGCAAATGTAGCTAACTGATAAACAATTAAAGCAGATATAACAAAATAAGCTAACAATAATAATTTACCAAAGAACTTTCTACTTCTAGTAAATTTTATTAACCCTTGTTTCAGAGTATCTTTCATCCTAATAAATGATTTTTTCTTTTTAGGATGCTCAATATTTCCATATTGTTCTAAATCAAAATTATAATCTAAAGCATCTTCTGTTTGTCTAGCCTTATAGTGAGCATCAATTAATCTTATTTCCGAATCATCAGTAACAAATTTAATTTTCTTTAGACTATCACTTTCAGCTTTTATATAGATAGAATCCTTAATCTCAATAACCTTAAATGATAGTGTATCATCTCTTGTTTCATCATAATATCTAATTATATTATTGTTTTTTAATGAATCGTCTAAATTTAGATCTTTTAAATAGATATTTCTTTCATCGATATGATCAATAGATCTGTTTCCATAATTCTCGAAATCATTAATAACTTTACCATCAGAAATTTCTATTACTCTATCGGCATAAAAATCGACTAAATTTCTTTCATGAGAAACCAAAATAACCAAACATGTTTGAGATATTTTTTTGATGATACTCATTACTTCAAAAGTATTATTTGCATCTAAATTCCCTGTTGGTTCATCAGCTAAGACTACTTTTGGATTTTTAGCGATAGCTCTAGCTATAGCTACCCTTTGTTGTTGCCCTCCAGATAAAGCTAGAACGCTTCTTCTTCGGTAATTATACATACCAACTGCTTCTAAACAATAATTGATTCTTGCTTCAATTTCTTCTTTATCATAAAGACCAGCCATATTAAGAACTATTTCAATATTTTCATATACAGTTTTATCTTCAACTAAATTATAATTTTGGAAAATATAGCCAATATATTGGTTTCTTAATATATCTATTTCAAGTGGTTTATATCTTTTAATGTTTTGTGTATCAAACTCAATTTCTCCAGAATGAAACTTATCAAGCCCGCCTATCACATTTAGCAATGTAGTTTTCCCGCATCCACTTGGACCAGTAATAGCTACCAATCCCTTTTCTGGGAATTCTAAAGTGGTATCATCGATAACGTGAATCTGATTAGATTTACCTTTGTTAAAGTATTTGTTTAAATTAGTAATTTTAATCATCTAAATCACCCCACATCCGTTTTAAGCGTACTCTGAACTGATTGATTAAATATTTTATTACAGTATCTTCTTGATACTAGAAGAGACATGATAACCAATAAGAATAATAATATTACGTAACTCAAGAAATTAAACATTTGTAGCGGTAATAAAAAATCAAAATCTTTAACGCTACTAGGAATACTCAAATTAACAGCTACAAATATCACAAACGCAACTAAAACCACATAGAGGTTTTCAATATATATGAAAATATTAATTGCTTTTTTGTTTGCGCCTATTGTTCTAAATATTGCATAATCATGAAGTTTTGTATTTATAATTGCTTTAAATATTACATAAGTTATTAAAACAGAACCAGCTAATGTTAGAATGATTAAACCAATCATTCCAATACTCATAAATAAAATAGCAGTAGCCATGAATCTATCACTTGCATTTGAATCAAATGGATAAATCACTTTGTATTTAATAGATAGTCCTTCATTAATTCTTTGAATATTATTGATGAGATTTTTTACTCCAATGCTTGAATCTGTTAAAACAGATACTTGATATATATCATCATAAAATATTTTGTCGTATGTATCTTGATTAATATAAATTTTTTCATAATTTGTAACTTCATCTGTGTAATTAATAACAAAATTCTCTATTGTCACTTCGAAATAATAATCTTGTAAATTTAATATTCCAGTTGCCGAACATGAACTCTCCTCACAATCATCAAAATAACGATATATAGAGAGTTCTATTGTATCATCATTAAGTGTGTTATCAATTACATATTCGTACTCACTTAGATGAATGTATGAATAATAATCCTCTGAGTTTAATATAGTAATTGTCCCAGTATAAATATAGTTAAAATATAATTCCTCTTTTAACTCATTTAATTTGTTATCAGTGACTAATAAAAAAGTATCATCATAATTTTCGTTAGTTATTGATAATTTATCAACATTAATCATTCCAACAATTGTATAATGCGTACCTATATTAGAAAATTCAGAATCATTATAAGAAGTTGAATAAACAATATCTAAATAATCCTCACTATAATTGAGATCGGAAGAATTTACAGCAATAACTATTTCATCATCATCTATCGGTAGCCTTCCATAATCCAAATCATCCTCTTCAATAATATTTACTGGTAGATACAATCCATATAAGTAATCATATCTACCACTTTGTGTGCTAAATAATGATACTTGATAATCTAAAATGTAATCATTACCAATAACTTGATTAACATTATTCATATCTTCTAACTCAGATATATCTGTATCAGTTAACGGTGATCCATCCATTCTTCTAACCACAATTCTATTAGGGCTTGTATTTTCAAAATGTGAATTGGTGTCGAATTGCACTTCACTTAAAGCTAATTGATAAGCACCATACGACATTGCAATGAAGAAACTAAAAAATGTAAAAACAATAATCATTAATATGGTTTTTTTGGGAACTGATAATAAATTTCTTAATGATATCTTCATGAAATCAATTGTTCTTATTTTATGTTCTTCATCAGGAATTTCAGGTAAATCTAATTTTTCTACTTTCTTAAGTTTTAAATCTTCAACTACTTCACCATCAAAAATTCTGATTTTTCTTGTCGCAAATTCTTCAACTTGACTAAAATCATGTGTCACCAATATAACTAATTTTTCTTTTGATATTTCAGCCAATAATTCTATAATTTGCCTAGCGGATTTTGAATCTAAATTTCCTGTAGGTTCATCTGCAGCTATAATCGGGCAATCTTTAGCTAATGCTCTTGCAATAACAACTCTTTGCTTTTGTCCACCACTTAGTTTAGTCGCTTTATGATGAATATGATCTTCTAATCCAACTCTTTTGATTATTTCTTTAGCTCTTTCTCTAATTTTCGTTTTTGGAAATCCCGATAAAATTAATGGGGCTTCAACATTTTGCAAAACTGTATAAGAATCAATCAAATTATAATTTTGAAAAACAAAAGCAACATATTTTTTACGATAATTCTCCATATCCGCAACTGAATAGTATGATGTTTCATTTCCATTTATATACATCTCACCATCTTCATAAGAATCAATTCCACTAATTACATTTAAAAGCGTGGTCTTTCCTGACCCCGATTCTCCTACGATGGCAATAAATTCATTTCTATGTAACTCTAAATTTACTTTCCTAAGTCCTAAAGCAATAACATTATTAGAACTGTAAAACTTTGAAACGTTAACCAGTTTTATCATATTATCAACCTTTCTATGCAAATACATATATGCATTGTTATTATATCATAATATATATATTTAACTATAAAATTTATATTAAAAAAGTCAGACTTTCTAGTCTGACTTTATATAACTTCTACTTCTGTAAAATCCAATTCCATCGCAGTTTGTCTACCAAACATTTCGATAAGAACATGCACTTTACCTTTTTCTTCATCTATGCTTTCTACTGTAACGATTTGACCTTCTAATGTCCCATTAGCAACTTTAACTTGTTGTCCAGGTTGAACATTAAGTCTTTGCACAGCTAACATACCACATTTCTTAAGTATAGGATTAATTTCATCTGGTTTAAGTGGGATTGGTTTTGTTCCACCACCACTTGATCCTAAGAATCCAGTTACACCTGGTGTGTTACGAACAACAAACCATGAGTCGTCTGTAACAACCATTTCTATAAAAACATACCCAGGGAATATTTTTACCATTTTTTCTTTAATAGTACCGTCAGCCTTTTTCTCGGTTTTTAACTCTTCAGGAATCATAACTTGGAAAATCAAGTTTTCCATATTCATTGATTCAATTCTACGTTCTAAATTAACTTTTACAGAGTTTTCAAATCCAGAATAAGTTTGAACTATATACCATAATCTTTTAGAGTCATCCATTTTTAATCACTCAATTATAAACTATATAACCATTCAAATAATGGTCCGAATCCGAAACCAATTAATGTAAAGAATACAGCTAAGAAAATTAAGAATATAAACACTTTAGCTGTGTTTGTAGCTAAGGTTTTTGTAGTTGGCCAAGTAACTTTCTTAAGCTCTACAACACTTGGTCTAACATATGGAATCAATAAGTAAACCAATACTAAAGCCCCAATTAAGATCAAGAATGATCCAGTTAAGATTCTTGCTAAATTAGATCCTAGGAAAAATCCAATAAATCCTTCTTCAGAAAAATCTAAAGGAACTGTGCCAAATTTACCCATCACAATATAAACTCCATAAAGAATTAATATTGGTGATAAGATAGCTAATAGCCAGTTTTCAAATGTATATTCTTTCTTAAGTATCTCCATTATTTTTGATTCTGATTGTAATTTTTTTTCGCTTGTTTTTGTAGGTTTAACTACTTTATTAGGTTTTTTTGCCATAATACCCTCCTACTTACCTTCCTTGTGTATGGTATGCTTCTTGCATTTTTTACAGTATTTTTTTATTTCAAATCGAGTTGTTTGTTCGGTTTTCTTTACTTCATAATTCCTTGAAAAACACTCTTGACATATTAATACTCTTTTATTTTTCATAATATCAACTCACTTGCTTTATTAAATGTATCAAAAAACCTCTAAAAAGTCAAGAAAATCATTACATTAAATGTAATTTTATCTTATTTTTAATTCTATCTAAGGCATTATAGATTTTCTTTGATTTACAATTCAAGGCTGTTGTAATTAAATCAATACTCTTTTTTTCAATGATTTTAAGTTGAAATACTTGTTTTTCAAATTTTGATAAAGTATCTAATGCGGCATAAATTTCTTGATCACTTATATAGTATCTTGGTTCCTCTTTTATTGTATCACAATAAAGTGTTGAAAGTTTGTTATTTAAAAATTCTCCTCTTTTATTAACCTTATTTTTAATAGTGATTAATCTATTTGTAAGATTCAATTCAAAATATCTCATGAATGACTTATTAAAACTAGAGTCAAATCTCATGACTGATTTATATAAAATCATTAAAGATTCTTGAAACATATCTTCATAATTTTTTGTCAGGTTGAACTTTCTTATTTTTTTCGCAATAAAATATTCATACTTGCTAACCATAAAATCAAAGGCTTCTTCATTTCCTTGTTTAATTAAGTTAACAATTTCATAGTCATTATAATTGCGAAAAACCATAAGCTATAATTTCTTTCTTAATATTTCAAAAATCAGTATCCCCGCACTAACAGATGCATTGAGGCTGTTAATTTTACCTATCATATCAATTTTTACATTATAATCAACATTATTTTTAATTAATTTTGATACTCCTTTTCCTTCACTTCCAATTACTAATACTAAAGGTACAGAAACATCTATTTCTTTATAGCTTTTCTTTGCTTCCAAGTCTGTGCCGACTGTCCAAAAGCCGTTTTCTTTTAATATTTCTAAAGCGTTTCTTAAGTTAGTAACTTCAATAATATTAACATGTTCAATCGCTCCTGAGGAAACTTTAGCAACGGTTCCTGTAATCTTTACAGAACGATTCTTTGGAATGATGATTCCTTTAACCCCTCCTGCTTCAGCGCTTCTTATTATTGCACCAAAATTATGAGGGTCAGTAATTCCATCAAGCATCAATAATAGTGGATTATTTGATAAATCTATTTTATTCAAAAATTCATTAAGATTAATCGTTTTATAATCCTCAATTTCAAGTACAATACCTTGATGATTGCCTAAAAATTGTTTCTTGAAATCGTGTTTTGATAAACTTTTAATTTCTACATTCTTTTTCTTAAGTTTAAATACTATATCTTGATTAGTGTTCTCTATAACAAAAACCTTGTATATCTTTTTGTTTGTTTGAAGAATTTCTAAAGATGGATTTTTACCATATATTAAAATGCTCATTTATATCACCACTTTTATTTTATCATATAATTACAATTTAATTTTTGAAATAATCTAATTGGAAAATTAAAGTGGATAACAATATATCCACTAAAATTTTTCAAGAACTTCTATCGTATAATTGATTAGTTCATTTAATCTACTTAAATCATTATCTAAATATAGATATCCTATAACTGTTTCAAACCCAGTTGATTTATTGTAGGTTTGAATATCTGTATTTTTCGGTTTATGCGTTGCGCTTTGGTTTCTTCCCCTCTTGAATATTGATAATTCTTTCTCTGAATAGAAATTATCAATCAGATAAGTAACTGCTTTTGCTTGGTTTATAGCACTAGTAAACTTTATTGCATTTTGATGTAATTCATTTACTTTGGTAACATTCTTAAGTAAAAGATACTCTCTTATTTTTAATTCGTAATATGCATCTCCAATATAAGCTAATGTTAATCCATTATATTGAATCATAGCACGCCTCTATCGGTCAGTGTTTTTCTTAACTCATCAGCTTTTTTAAAATCTTTATTTTTTCTAGCTATTTGCCACGAATTATATAGATTTCTATTTTCTTTTGAAATTGGGTTTAATTCAACACGCAAACCTATTATATCTATCATATACAATATTGATTTATATAATTGATTCAACAAATCATAATTATCTTTTTTTCTAATATTTACATTTGTTAATCTAAGAATAGATTGTAAAGCTGTTATTGCATTAGCGGTGTTAAAATCATTATCCATCGCTTCTTTGAAGTTGTTAATTTCAGTAACAATATCGCTATCTACAATATCAATAAATCTATTAATTCTTCCATCTGTGTCAAGTCTAAAAAATAGCGATTTTAAGGTATTTTCCAGTTTATTCCATTCTTTAATATACATAACAAATGTTTCATCAGAATAATTCAGAGGAGATCGATAATGGGTGCTTAATAAAAAGTATCTTAAAGCCATTTTTTCTTTCACATCTTTTACTAAAATAACATTTCCTAAACTCTTACTCATCTTTATATCTTTAAAACTTAATCTTCCGTTATGCATCCAGTAGTTAGCTACTTGATGATTATGAGTCGCTTTAGCTTGTGCGATTTCATTTTCATGATGAGGGAACTTAAGATCAATTCCACCACCATGGATATCGATTTTTTCTCCAAAAATATCATCTATCATCGCAACGCATTCGGTATGCCACCCTGGTCTTCCTTTAGAAAAAGGGGAATTAAAATTAATACCTTCATCTGTCTTTTTCCATAATGTAAAATCTAGAGGGTTTTCCTTTAAAGTATTTACATCAACTCTGCTTCCGGATATTAAATCATCAACTTCTCTATTTGATAAAACTCCATAATCTTTTATTTTAGATACTCTAAAATACACATCGCCTTCGATGACATATGCGTACCCTTTATCTACTAAACTTTGAATATAATCTATAATATGGTTCATGTAATTAGTTACTTTTGGTTTTATATAGTCCATCTTACAATTAAGTGACTTTACATCTTCCAAAAATGCATTTATATAAAAAGAACTAATTTCTTTTTCTGGTTTGTTTTCATCTATAGCCTTTTGAATAATTTTATCATCTACATCTGTAAAATTAGAAACAAATGTAACCTCCATGTTTTTTGATTCAAAATACCTTCTTACCGTGTCAAAAAACACTACTGGTCTAGCGTTTCCTATATGGATGTAATTATAGACTGTTGGTCCACAGACATACATTCCAACTTTGTTGGGATATATACTTTTAAACTCTTCTAGACTGCCTGTGTAACTATTATATATTTTCATATAATCATTTCCTTTCTATAACATAATAATTATAGTTTAATAACTTATTATTTTCAAGTTATTATATTATTAAAATCAATTTTAAAAGGGATACAATGGCATCCCTTTCAATGTTTAACTTACAGTATATCTATTATTTACATCTTTACTATATTAGCAGCTTGAGGGCCTCTGTCTCCTTCAACAACGTTGAATGAAACTTTGTCTCCATTTTCTAGAGTTTTGTACCCTTCGCCTTCGATTGCTGAGTAATGAGCAAAAATATCGTTACCTTCTTCATCAGTGATAAATCCATAACCTTTTTCTGCGTTAAACCATTTAACCGTACCGTTCATTTAAATCTCCTTTTGCTTTAATACTAAACAATATTATACATTATATACACTTGAAAAGCAATATTGTCCACGAAATATTCGCTATTTATCAATATTTATCAAATCATTATCATCAGATTCATCAATAAAACTAACTTTATCAATGTCTTTGAATTTATTAGTCAATTTGTCTACGCGACTATTAACTTTGTCTCCATCCTTCTTCAAAGTATCTATTGTTCTGTTTAATTTTCCCCATTCATCTCCAAATAATTTGAAGTTAATTTTTAGTTTCTTTAACTGTTCTATTATCTCCTTCATATGTTTACTTCTTTCGTGATCAATAACAATTGTTTGGAAAGAAGCCAATAATGGAACTAATGTAGTAGGAGAAACTATGGTAACATTTTTTTCTCTAGCATATTCAACAGCTGTAGCAATTTTTGAGTGTAGTAATGCTAAGATACCATCACTAGGAACAAACATTAATGCATAATCAGTCGTTTGTCCAGCAACAATATATTTTTTAGAGATATCAGTAATGTGTTTCTTAACTTCAGCTCTAAAATCTTTGATTAGTTTTTCTTCATCTTCTTTTTTCAAATCTTTATTTTCAAATAGTTTTGAGTATGAAGAATATGGAAATTTAGAGTCAATAGCTATCATTCCGTGTGGTTGAGGCATAAAAATTACTGCATCAGCTCTAACTGTTTCTTTACTATTTCCTTTGAGAGTATATTGTGTTTCATATAGTTTTTTATTCTCGCCAAAAACACTATATAGTATTTGATTTAGTTGGTATTCACCAAATGCTCCTCTTGCCTGATTGTTCGATAATATATTTTGTAATCCAAGAATATCATTAGATAGATTTTGTATTTTTTCTTGAGCCTGAACAATAACAGCAAACCGTTTTTCTATTTCAACAAACGTCTCTTTGGTCTCAATGAAACCTTTTGACAGTCTTTCTTCAACTCTATCATTTATATTAGACATTCTTTTTTCAATTGTATCATTTAAGTTTTTAAAATCTTTAGATAAATCTAAATTGATTTTCTTTTGGAACTCAACTAGTTCTTTGTTTACATTCAATCTAAAATCAGCAATGTTATCATTGGATAAATCAGTTTGCTTAATGAGTTGTTCATTAACTTGATTTGAAAATTTTAACATTGATTCATAAATTCTATCGGTCATTGATTTCTCTACACCAGCTACTTTATCAACAATGGAATCTTCTATCTTTGATAAATCTCCATTGTTAGCATTCTTATTTCTTAATAGAAATAATAAAACGGTCAATATTGCCACGGATAAAACAATACCTAGTATTCCTAATATATCGGTTAGTTCTATTTGTAAAAACATCATCAAATCACTCCTTAGAATATTGGACTAAACAAGTTAAATAATCCTTGAATAATCCTTGTGATAATACTTCTTTTTTCCCATTTTTCTAAAATAACTTCATTTGATTTTTTCAAATCTTGTTTAAAACTGTTTACTAAATCAACTACTGCACTATTTTCAAAAATAGATGTTACTTCGAAGTTTAAATGGAAACTTCTTGGATCAAAATTGACTGATCCAACAGATGCTAATTTATCATCAATTATTAAAATTTTAGAATGAACAAAATGCTTATCATACTCATAAATCTTAACGCCCATTCGTAGTAATTGTTCGTAATATGATTCGGTAGCAAATCCAACTGCTATATAATCGTGCAATCCAGGAACTAATAATTCTACTTTAACACCTGATTTTAAAGCAATATCAATTGCAAGCATTATTTCTGATTCAACAATTAAATATGGTGTTACTATCTTTATGCTTTTCTTAGCTTCAGATATCATTTTGAAATATACATTTCTAATTAAGCTGTTTTCAAAATCGGGTCCTGATTCTATAATTGATACGAAACCCATAAAATTTTCAGGTGTTTTATACATTGGTTTGTCTATTACTTGATTGGTAATGTAATACCAGTCTTTTACAAAAACATTTTGAATACTTGTAACTCCATTTCCTTTTAAGACAACATGGCTATCTCTCCAAAAACCAAATTTCTTATCTTGGTGGTTATATTCGTCTCCTAAATTCATTCCACCAATGAACCCTACTTTTCCATCAACAACAGTTGCTTTTCTATGATTTCTGAAATTTAGATTTGAATTAAAAATTGAAATTGTTTGAGGATCAAATACTCCTATCTTTACACCTGATTTTTTTAAATCGTTCATATATTTTCTATTTAGATGTTTGTTAGACCCCATATGATCATAAATCAGATAGACATCTACACCTTCTATTGCTTTTTGTTTTAAAATATTTAATACTTTTTTTCCAATATTATCATTTTTAACAATGTAAAATTCCATAAAGATATATTGTTTAGCCTTATTGAGTTCCGCTATTAATCTTGGAAAGAATTCATCTCCATTATTTAGTATTTCTAAATGAGTATCATTTTGATATACTGTTCTACCAGTTGTTCCTTTTATAAATTCAAATACTTCCCCATAATTTGAGTCACTATAATTTGGGTTTGTTATTTCTTCTAAACCAAGAAAAGATTTAGAGGCTAATAATGGTCTTTGTTTTGATAACTTTTTAATTTGAAAATCTCTAGCAAATATATAGTAAAATACAATGCCTACAAAGGGATTTAGTAATAATATTAATATCCAATGACTTTTGTTATATGCATAAGAGGGTTTTAACAAAACCCTTATGATTAGTCCAAGTGAAATTATCCATACAAAAAATAATAATATATATAGGAAGATTCTATTGGTTATAAAATTTTCTAGTGAATCAACATATATACCTGCAATTAAAAAAAACGTATATACTAATTCAGCTAAAATTAATAATCCAAAAACTACATATCCTCTTTTCATTTATTACCTCCAGCATTCTAATTTTACCATATATAAAGGTATTTGTTAACAATTTAAAATAAGTACAGATAACATAAAAACGCCTTTGAGGCGTTTAAATCTTTTCAACTAATTTTGCATCTTCAGCAAATCTTACCACAGAAAATATTGATGAAATACAATTACTCTTAACTGGATAGGTCTCACCAGATACAATTAATTGTTTATTGACTGAATATAAATTATATTGAAATCTATTTTGTTTGTCCTTATAAATTGTAAAGTTTTTAGCTGCAATAGCTTTTTTTATTACTCCTAAACCATTTAAAGCAGATTGTTTTGTAGCATATCTTTGAGAAACTAATAAAACTTGAGCATTAGAGGCAAGAAGTTTAATTAAATAATATTTTCCTTCTTTCTCTAATAAGAACTTACCATTTGGGTTACTAGTAACCTTAATTTTATCTACAACTTCTTCTCGAATTTCTTTTGCAGGAATTTCATCTAAATCTATGATTCTATTTGTATCATAAAAGTTTTTCACTGATTCAACAGCAGATTCAGCCAATTTCAAAGTTTTATAAAATTCACCTATTGCTATAACCCTAGCAGATCTTGATCCAAATAAATCAAAGTGTGAATAACCAGCTTTATCAGTTGTAATTTCAAAATTACCACCAGCAACTGCATTTTTAAATGTCTCAATACCAGATTTAGCTCCCTTTCTGGTTGCATATCCAAACGAAACAACTAATATTTCCCCATTTGAAGCTTTTAATCTGTACTTAAACAATTTAGCTTCTTCATAAACCTCATATTTTCCTGTAGGGCTCTTTTTATCGTTTGTTATTTTAGTTGTTTTTGTTTTGTTTAATTGCTTTTTTTCCTTCTCTTGTTCAAGCTTTTTAATTTCTTCTTGTATTTTTCTTTCTTCTTCCTTTTTTCTATTTTCTTCAGCAATCTTTTGTTGTCTTGCTAGTTCTTCTTGTCTTTTTAATTCTTCTTGCTTTTTCTTTTTTCTTCCAAAGAAAAACATAAAATCACCCCTTCAAATTTTATTATATCAAAAAAAGCAAAATAAAAAAACATAGGTTGTGGATTCCTATGTTTTTTATATTTGGCATATTAAC
>CAZZPD010000023.1:0-17868 GCA_964655885.1 uncultured Candidatus Izemoplasmatales bacterium
TACCACGGTTAAATTCGTCCTTTACATTGTAAAGGATTTTTTATTTATTAGGAGGCTCAATATGATTGACGAAAAAAGAATTATAGCTAATCCAGAAGCTGTAAAAGAAGATTTATTAAGAAAAGGATATGAAGTAGATTTTACTGAGTATTTAGAACTTAAGGAGTTAAGAGGAGAGCTACTTACTAAAATTGAAGATGTAAGAGCTAAAAGAAATAAGTTATCTAAATCAATAGGATTATATAAACGAGAAAAAAGGGATACAACTGAACTATTCAAGGAAATTGAATCTTTTAAAAATGCAATAGAAAAAGATGAAGTCTTATTAAAAGAAACTGAAGAAAAAATTCAAAAATTTCTTTATGCAATACCTAATATTCCTGATTCTGATTTAGCAAGTGGAGATAAAGAGAATAATGAAGTTATTCGTGTTAACAAAGAAAAGCCAGTGTTTGATTTTGAAATTAAAGATCACGTTGAATTAGCAACTAGTTTAAAGTTAATTGACTATGAAAGAGCTGCTAAAATCAGCGGTAAAGGAACTTGGATATATTCAAATTATGGCGCTAGACTTGAATGGGCATTAATCAATTTCTTTATTGATGAACATTTAAAAGATGGATATGAGTTTATGTTAATGCCTCATATACTTAATTATGAAAGTGGATTAACAGCTGGTCAATTTCCTAAATTTGAAGAAGATGTATTCTGGTTAGAAAAAGAAGAACCTAAGAAGTTTATTCTACCAACAGCTGAAACTGCATTAATTAATATACATCGTAATGAGATACTGAAAAAATCTGATTTACCAAGAAAATATTTTGGTTACACACCTTGCTACAGAAAAGAAGCTGGAAGTTATCGTTCTGAAGAAAGAGGAATGATAAGAGGCTATCAATTTAACAAAGTTGAAATGGTACAATTTACAACTGAAGAAAATAGCGATGCAGCATTTACAGAACTGATGAATAAAGCTGAAAGCTTAATGAAACAGTTAGGACTTCATTATCAAGTTTCAAAACTAGCAGCTGGAGATTGTAGCTTTGCAATGGCTAGAACCTATGATATAGAAGTATGGTTACCAAGTATTGGTATTTATAAAGAAGTATCATCAGTTTCTAACTCAAGAGCATTCCAAGCAAGACGTGGTAAAATAAGATATAAAGATGATGATGGTTCTACTAAATTTGTTCATACACTAAATGGCTCTGGTTTAGCTACATCTAGGCTTTTACCAGCAATCTTAGAACAAAACCAACAAGCTGATGGTTCTGTTTTAGTACCTGAAGTTTTAGTTAAGTATATGGGTGGAATTAAAGTCTTAAAATAATTGGAGGGTTTATATGTTAATCGATCGTACATACGCAAAGGTTCATTTAGATAATCTCTTATATAATTACAATCAAGCAAAGAAAAAAGTAGGTAAAAACACAAAGGTGTTAGCTGTAGTAAAAGCTGATGCTTATGGCCATGGATCAGTTAAATGTGCAAAACATTTACAGATGAATGGCTGTGAAAACTTCGCTGTTGCATCTTTAACTGAAGCAATAGAACTAAGAGAAAATGGGATAACTAAAGATATATTAATCTTTGGAAGAACGAGAGTTGAGAATTACATTTACTTATCTAAATATGATTTAATACAAACAGTATATTCTCTAGAGTATGCAGAAGCTTTAAATCAATGTAAACAAAAGATTAGATATCATATTAATATAGATACCGGTATGTCTAGATTTGGGTTATATTTGCATGCGCCAAGAGATTTGATGCCTGTCATTAACGAAATAAAAGCAATTAAAAAATTACCTAATTTAATATATGAAGGCATTTATACACACTTTGCTAATAGTGATGAAGCAGATACAGAATTTTGTAATCAGCAATTTCAATTATTTCAATTGCTAATTGATGAAATGAATGATTTAGATATGGAAACAGGAATTAAACATGTTGCTAATAGTGGAGCAATTGTAAGTCATCCTAATAAATATCTAGACATGGTGAGATTTGGTATTGGTTTGTATGGTTATCCACATGATAGAAAACCTATTGATTTAAAACCAGTAATGGAAGTATTTTCACATGTGACATCCACTAGATATATTAAAAAAGATGATACAGTTAGTTATGGTAGATTATATAGTCCTGAAAAAAATGAGAAGATAGCTACGATAGCGATTGGTTACGCTGATGGATATAATCGATTATTAACGAACAAAGATTATTTAGTCTACCAAAACAAAAAACTACCAGTTATTGGTAGAGTTTGTATGGATGCAATTATGGTTAAAGCTGAAGAAGTAGATTTAAAAGATGGTGATGTAGTAGAAATTTTCGGACTTAATAAACCGTTAGAGTATATGTGTGAATTGTTAAATACTATTCCGTATGAAATTTTATGTAACGTTTCTAAAAGAGTTCCAAGACTATATGATTAGGAGATTAACTTAGTTGATCTCTTTTTTTTTCATAAAAAAAGACTCAAATGAGTCTAGTTTTGTAAACCTCTAGATTATTCTTCATTACCAGCTTCTTCTTGAACAAAATGCGCTTCTTTAGGTTGATTTTTTACTAATATTTTAAGAATAGGATTTAGAATTAAAGATTCTTTCCATCTTAAAATTAATATTCCTATAAACATAAATGTTGTTAACATAAAACCAAACCCGATATTAACTGTAGGTATAGAAGCATCTGAAGCAGCGACGATATAGTTAATAAACAACCAAATATAATAGACAATGAAGATGATTGTTAATATTCTAAAGGTTTTAGCTGCTTTTTCATTCAATTCATTAATTGAATATAATAAGAATACTAATAATAAAAATAAAAACATTAAAATCCACAACCAGCCAATTGGCATATCAAATCCATTAAATCTTAATACAACATCATTGAATGAATTTCTTACAGTAAATAATGGAAGAATCAATCCAAATATAAATAGTAAAATAAATCCAGCTTTAGTAACCAATCTGAAAAAAACATTTTTTTTGTTTAAAAATAGTTGTTTTGCTTTTTCAAATATGTCTTTAGAACACAAACCTAAATCTTTAAAAAAATTCTTAATTTTATCCATAATAACCTCCAATTTAATTTATAATATAATACCAAAAAAATATATTTTTTTAAAGAAATATGCATATATTATTATAATAATACTTTTAATTTCAAAGTATTCACTAATGAGTTAAAAAAAGAAGAGAATTTTTCTCTTCTTTATGACTTTTTACACATTTCTATAAAATATTTATGAATCGTTAAATCATCTGTTAGTTCAGGATGGAATGCAGTTGCTAGCTGATTGCCTTGCCTAGCAGCTACGATCATATCATCCACAATCGCTAACACTTCAACCCCTTCACCCACTGATTCAATGTATGGTGCTCTAATAAATACAAATGGAACATTTTCTATATTATTGAAAGTTCCAAAAGTTCTAAAACTTCCTAATTGTCTTCCATATGCATTCTTTTTCGCAACGATATCCATTGTTTGAATATATGATGTAGTATGATTATTTACTTCTTTAGCTAGAAGAAGTAATCCAGCACAAGTACCAAATACAGGCAGACCATTTTCAATTTTTTCTTTAACAATGTCAAACATATCTAAATCTTTAAGTAATTTATACATGGTAGTTGATTCACCACCAGGTAATATAATACCATCCATTGGTTTATCTAAATCTTTTTTTTGTCTAATTTCAAAAGCTTCAACATTTAAGGATTTTAGCATTTTATAGTGTTCTATAAAAGCTCCTTGTAGTGCTAAAATACCAATTTGCATGTTTAGATACCGCGTTCTCTCATTAATATTTTAATTTCTTCTTCGTTGATTCCAACCATTGCTTCACCTAAGTTTTCACTTACTTCAGCTAATACTTTTGGATCATTATAATTTGTTACTGCTTTAACAATTGCTTGAGCTCTGTGAGCTGGATTGCCTGATTTGAATATTCCACTACCTACAAATACGCCTTCAGCACCTAATTGCATCATTAATGCTGCATCAGCTGGAGTAGCTACTCCACCAGCAGCGAAGTTTACTACAGGAAGTTTTCCATGTTCATGAACATATCTTAATAAATCCACTGGAACTGCTAATTCCTTAGCTTTATTAAATAATTCATCTTCTCTTAAAGCTTGAACATTTCTCATTTCACCTTGAATTAATCTCATATGTTTTACAGCTTGAATCACATCACCAGTTCCTGGTTCACCTTTAGTTCTAATCATTGAAGCACCTTCAGCAATTCTTCTTAATGCTTCCCCTAAGTTTTTAGCTCCACAAACAAATGGGACTTTAAAATCTTCTTTGTTGATATGGAAGATATCATCTGCAGGTGATAATACTTCTGATTCATCGATATAATCTATTTCTAATGCTTCTAAGATTTGTGCTTCAACAAAATGACCAATTCTTACTTTAGCCATTACTGGAATTGAAACTGCATTTTGAATTTCTTTAATTAATTTAGGATCACTCATTCTAGAAACGCCTCCAGCAGCTCTAATATCTGCAGGGATTCTTTCTAAAGCCATCACGGCACAAGCACCAGCTGCTTCAGCTATCTTTGCTTGTTCAGCATTCGTAACATCCATGATTACTCCGCCTTTTAACATCTGTGCTAATTCTTTGTTTAATTCATAACGATTATTTTTCATAGTTATTCCTCCATTTAATATTGACAAAACCTTTTATCTCCTATATTATACAAGTAAACTGGTATGATATAAATGCTCAGATTAATAAAATATGATAAGGTCAGATGGTGAAATTATGATAACATTATTTTTTGATTATAAAAGTAAAATACCTTTATATGAACAATTATATAATCATATAAAGAAATCTATTGTTAATATGGAGTTAAAAGCCAATGAAAAACTCCCCTCAAAAAGAAAATTAGCCAATCATCTAAAGATTAGTGTGATGACTGTGGAATCAGCTTATAATCAACTAATGGCTGAAGGATATATTAAATCTAAACCTAAGTCAGGATTTTATGTTTTGCCTTATATAAGACTGAATCCAGTATCTATGAAAAAACAAGTAAGTATTTTAGAAAAAAAAGAAGAACAAAAAGAGTATCTAGTAGATTTTCGTACAAATCAAGTAGATAGTCTTCATTTTCCATACAATGAAATATCAAAGATAGAAAGAGATGTATTACTTGATGAGTACAGCAAACATATCAATCATGTCGATTATTTAGGGTATTATAATCTAAGAGAAAGAATTACAGAATTTTTATTTGAATATCGTGGGATTAAAACAGATCCTGAATCTATCGTCATAGGTAGTGGGTCAGAATATCTTATATCCCTATTAATTTTACTGTTAGGAAGAGATTTAGTATATGGGGTAGAAGAACCAGGGTATTTAAAAAACTATCGCTTATATCTTGATTATGGAGCCGATGCTCTAACAATAGGATTAGATGAAGCTGGTATAGATATCAATCAATTAAATCGTGTTGATGTTGTTCATGTGACACCAAGTCATCAATTTCCTAAAGGAATTGTCACAACAATTGCTAGAAGAATTGAATTATTAAACTGGGCAAATGAAAATGAAAATCGTTATATTATTGAAGATGACTATGACAGTGAATTTAGATTTAATGGTAATCCAATTCCAGCGATGAAAGGATTAGATAAAGCAGATAAAGTAATCTATATGAATTCTTTCTCTAAATCTATCGCACCATCTCTAAGAATGAGCTTTATGGTTCTACCAAAAAAATTGATGAATAAATACCATAATTCCTTTTCATATTTCACATGTTCAGTTCCAATGATTACCCAAATGATTATTGAGAAATTTATGAAGACCAAAGCTTATGAAAAACATTTGAATAGAATGAAGATATTATATAAGAATAAAAGAGACTATTTAATCTCTTTATTTGAGAATTCTAGTTTAAAAGAAAAAATAGAAATTATTGGTGAAGAAGCAGGATTACATTTCTTAATTAAAATAGATACAGATATAAAATTAGAAAAACTAATTGAAAGAGCTAAAAATCTAGGTGTTAGAGTGAATGGAATTAACGAATATTGTTTAGAAAAGAAGAGAGTTCAAACAGAAAAAATTATTGTTTTAGGCTATTCTCATTTAGAAAATAAGGATTTTGAAACAGCGATAAATTTACTAGAAAAAGCTTGGGTTGATATTCTATAAAAAAAAGTTTGTTATTATTAAAATTTTTACTTTAAAATGTAAGCGCTTTTTGTTACAATAGAGTCTAGAGAGTGGTGAAGAAATGAGAATAGAAAAACATCCGATTTTATCTTTTGAAAAAAAGAAGAAAATCCATTTTACGTTTAACGGAAAAGATTTAGTTGGATACGAGGGCGATACGATTGCCGCTGCACTTCATGATAACGGAATTATGCACTATTCTAATAGCATTGTAAAACACAGACCTAGAGGTTTTTATTGTGCTATTGGTAACTGTGGATCATGTAATATGACCGTTGATGGAGTATCAAATGTTAAAACCTGTATAACACCTCTTAAAGATGGTATGATCGTTTTATCAGAAAAAGATGAGGTGACGATCCATGGTTAAGAAAGACCTTGTTATTGTAGGTGCTGGACCAGCAGGATTAAGTGCTGCTAAAGTTGCTTTAGAAGCTGGCTTAAATGTTACGATTATTGAAAGAAGTCCTATGCTAGGTGGACAGTTAACAAAACAGACTCATAAGTTTTTTGGTTCAAAAGAAGAATATGCTAAAACTAGAGGGATCGATATCGCTAAAATTCTAATTAGCGAATTAGATAACTATAAAGATAAAATAGAAATTCTTTCTGAAGCTACTGTTGTTGGGATGTATAAAGATTATGTTCTAACAATATATCAAGGGAATAAATACTTTAAATTAAAAGCTGAAGCGATTATTATAGCGACAGGTGCTAGCGAAAAAGTATTAGCCTTTGAAAATAATGATTTACCAGGTATTTACGGTGCTGGAGCTGTACAAACGCTCATGAATTTATATGGCGTGTTACCAGGACAAGAAGTAGTCATGGTTGGTTCAGGTAATATTGGGTTAATCGTTAGTTATCAAATGATTCAAGCAGGTGTTAAAGTGAAAGCTTTACTAGAAGCTGCTCCTACGATAGGTGGATATCTTGTACACGCTGCTAAACTGGTTAGGTTAGGCGTTCCTATCATCACAAAAACCACAGTTAAAAAAGCATTTGGTAAAGAAAAATTAGAAAAAATACAAACTGTTAAATTAGATGAACATTGGAATTATATTGATGGTACTGAAGCAGAAATAACATGTGATGCACTATGTATTTCTGTAGGACTTAGTCCATTACACCAATTGTTATCTATGGCAGAAATTGAGATGATATATGTAAATGAATTAGGAGGATTAATTCCTAAGAAAAATAGTAATTATGAGACAAGTATGCCTCATGTTTATGCATGTGGTGATGTTACAGGAATTGAAGAAGCATCAAGTGCTATGGTTGAAGGTAAAATTGCTGGATTAATGGCTGCGGCTGGATTAGGTAAACCTCATCCAAATCACAAAAAATTAGAAAAACAATTTAAAGATCAGTTAATGAATTTAAGACAAGGACCATGCGGTATTAAAATTCGTCAAGGATTAGAAAAAGCAGGTGAGTCAGTATGATTAAACAAACAGGTATTCCAACATTAGAACAAGTAAAATCTAAATTCCCTGATGAATCAAACTTAGTTAAACCAAAAGCCATTATTGAATGCTATCAAGAAATCCCTTGTAATCCTTGTTCAACAAGTTGTCCATTTGATGCAATAACAATTGGAGAAGATATAAACCAAATACCAAAAATTGATTTTAGTATTTGTACAGGTTGTGGTTCATGCGTTTATTCTTGCCCAGGGTTAGCGATTATGATTGCTAGAGTAAAAGATGATAAAGCCTATTTCAAAATTCCTTATGAACAGCTACCTATTCCTGAAAAAGGAGAAGTCTGGTTTGGTGTAAACCGTAAGGGTGAAGTGATATGTGATGCTTTAATCGAAGGTATATTAAAAAATAATAAAACAGATAGAACAATCGTTGTATCTGTTAGTGTCCCTAAAAAATATTTATATGAATTTATTACTATAAGAGGCAAACATGAGTAAAAAAGATATTATTATTTGTAGATGTGAAGATGTTACTTTAGAAGACATTCATCAATGTCTTGAACAAGGGTATACGACATTTGAAGAAATAAAAAGAATCTTAAGAATTGGTATGGGACCATGTCAGGGACAAACATGTTCGATATTAGTTCAAAGAGAGATAGCTAAATTCCTAGGTAAAAGAGTTGAAGATGTAAAAACTCATAAAACTAGACCTTTAACTACAGGTGTTGTTTTAGAAGATATTGCAGGTAGTAAAGATGAATAAAGCAAGTATAGTAATCATCGGAGCTGGCATCAGCGGATTAAGCGCAGCGTATAATTTAGCTAAAAAAGGAATGAAAGATATTGTTGTTATTGATAAGAGCTATATCACAAGCGGTTCTACTGGAAGATGTGGCGCAGGAGTTAGACAACAATGGGGAACGAAACTTAATTGTATTTTAGCAAAGAAATCAATAGAATTCTTTACGACAGCTAAAGAAGAACTAGGCTATGAAAAAGATATTGAATTTAAACAGGAAGGTTATTTAATACTTTCAACTTCTAAAGAAGAAGATGAAGTATTTAAAAACAATGTTAAAATACAAAATTCTATTGGAATTCCATCAAAACTATTAACCGTTGATGAAGCATTAAAAATTGTACCTCATCTTAATAGAAACTCATTTACAAGCGCAAGTTTTTGTAAAACTGATGGTCATGTAAATCCATTCCTAATGAGTGAAGCATATTATTTAGCTGCTAAGAAACTAGGTGTTAAATTCTATTTCTATGAGGCAGTAAAAGAGATTATTGTTAAGGAAAATAAAATCCAAAAAGTGATTACCGATAAGCATGAGTTTATAACAGACAAAGTAATTAACGCTGCTGGCGGTTTTTCTCATGAAATAGGAGAAATGGTAGGTGTGGATATCCCTACATTCTCTGAAAATCATGAAATATTAGTTACAGAACCAACAAAAAGAATGCAAGGACCTATGGTAATGAGTTTTTCTAAAAACATCTATTGTCAACAAGTTCCTCATGGATCATTTTTAATGGGTAGAAGTAATCCTAGTGCAGAACATAATCATGACATATCAAGTTCATGGCAATTTCTAGATGAAATGGCAAAAACTGTTTGCCATATCTTACCAGAAGTTGGTAAACTAAGAGTAGTGAGAACTTGGGGAGGATCATACAACGTAAGTCCTGATCATCAACCAATTATTTCTGATATCGAAGCATTACCAGGATTCTATGTGGCTTGTGGATATAGTGGACATGGGTTTATGTTCGCACCAATTACAGGTATCTTATTAAGCCAAATGATATTAAATGAAAAATTAGAAGATTACGCAAAAGATTTAAATATAAAGAGATTTAAAAATAAAACGATTACTGATTTTGAAAAATCAGTCGTATAAGAAGGGAGTTTTTATAATGGCAATTTATGATTACAGAACAGAAAAATTAACCGATTTTTCTAAACAAGAAAATATTAACCTTTATGAAGAAGCATTAAAAAAAGTTAGAGGGTATTTAGGAGAAGAGTATCCACTAATCATTAACGGAGAGAGAATTTTTACTGAGAAACACATCATTTCAGTAAACCCATCTAACCACAAAGAAGTGATTGGTAAAATTTGTCAAGCTGGTTTAGAAGAAGCTAAACTAGCAATGGAAGCTGCATTAACAAATTTTGAATATTGGAAGAAAGTAGATCCAAGAGTAAGAGCTGATGTTTTATTTAAAGCAGCTAACATCATGAAAAGAAAAAAACATGAATTATCAGCTTTAATGACTTTAGAAGCAGGGAAACCTTGGGTTGAAGCTGATGCAGACACAGCTGAAGCGATTGACTTTTTAGAATATTACGCAAGACAAATGCTTAAAATATCAAGAATTGATGATGTTGTTTTAAGTAGAAGAGATATGGAAAGAAACGAATATCGTTACATTCCTTTAGGTGTTGGAGCGATTATCACACCTTGGAACTTCCCATTAGCTATTCTTACAGGAATGACTAGTGCTGCAGTAGTATCTGGAAATACAGTATTATTAAAACCTGCATCAACGACTCAAGTAATTGCTTATAAATTTATGGAAATCATGGAAGAAGCTGGTCTTCCTGATGGTGTGATTAACTTTATGCCTGGACGCGGATCAGTTGTTGGAGACTTCATTGTGAAACATCCTAAAACAAGATTTATTTCTTTCACAGGAAGTAAAGCAGTTGGTTCAAGCATCTATGAAGAAGCTGCTAAAGTAAGAGAAGGTCAAATCTGGTTAAAGAGAGTTATCGCTGAAATGGGTGGTAAAGACGCTATTTTAGTTGATAATGATTGTGATATTGATTTAGCTGCTAGATCAATCGTTACTAGTGCATTTGGGTTCTCAGGACAAAAATGTTCAGCTTGTTCAAGAGCAATCATTCATGAAGAAGTATATGATGAAGTAGTTAGTTTAATTAAGAAATATACTGAAGAAATTACAATCGGTAACACGCAAAACTTCAATAACAAAATGGGACCAGTTAATGATATCCTAGCATTCGATAAAATCAGTGAATATATTGAAGTAGGAAATAAAGAAGGTAAACTTCTAACAGGTGGAACTAGAAATAATGAAGTTGGTTATTTTATTGACCCTACAGTATTTATTGACCTAGATCCAAACTCTAGATTAATGCAAGAAGAAGTATTTGGACCAGTCTTAGCGGTATGTAAAGTTAAATCATTTGAAGAAGGTATGGAAGTAGTAAATAATACCGAATATGGATTAACTGGAGCTATTATTACTAATAATAGATTGCATTTAGAAATAGCTAGAGAAGATTTCCATGTTGGTAATCTTTACTTAAACAGAAAATGTACAGGGGCTATCGTAGGTTATCAACCATTTGGTGGTTTCAATATGAGTGGTACAGATTCAAAAGCTGGTGGACCTGATTACTTAGTATTACATATGCAAGGAAAAACAATTTCAGAAGCATTATAATTACAAGATGAGAAGTAACCTAAAATTACTTCTCATTTCTATAGCAAAAGGAGATAAAAATGGACCCAAATTCTCATAAAAGACTAGCGGATAACGCCTTCATAAAAGCAAAAGAAATCTTTAACAAAGAAATAAAAGCTGAATACAAAAACATGTTACACTTTGCACATGCAGCTAGACTTCACTATCTATATGCTACACTTGACCCAAACAATGAAGAAATGAATCGATTAATCAAAGAAACTGATCAATTTTTAATTGAAGTATACAATAAGTTAGAATTATATGATTCAGTAAAATTTCTAGAGAAGAATTAATTATGATGACATTATATAATTTAGTTCTAGTTTTAAATCAAGATAAAACTAAAGTATTATTTTTACACAGATCTAAGGATCCGTATAAAGGGTTATATAATCTTATCGGTGGTAAAATTGAAGCGGATGAAGATTATCTTGAAAGCGCATATAGAGAATTATTTGAAGAAACAGGAATCCAAAAAGCTGATATCAAATTAATACCATTTATAGATTTTATATGGCATCCATATGACATGGAAATGAAGGTTTTTATAGGTAAACTAAATAAAGAAGTAACCCTAGTAGAAGAATTACATAAATTATACTGGTTTGATATTAATGAGAATTTCTTTGATATGACCAAATTTGCCGGTGAAGGCAATATTGGACACATGATTAATATATATTTCTTAAATAAAGAGATAGTATAGGAGGATTATATGGACACGCTTGCAAAAAGAATTGATGATTTAGCAAATGAAATTAATTTTAATGGATCAATTCTAATTTCTAAAAACCAAGAAATAATCTTAGCCAAAGGCTATGGTTATGCTTGCTTTGAACATGAAGTGGAAAATGAAGCCAATACAGTGCATCGAGTAGCTTCAATTACAAAAACATTTACAGCTGCTTGTATTTTAAAACTAGTAGAAGATAAACGCATCAGTCTTAATCACACATTAGATATGTATATACCCGATTTCTTTAAAGGTGATCAAATAACCATACACCATGTATTATCTAATTCATCAGGAATAGCTAACTTTAGCTTAGATATGGATTTCTTTGATATATTAAATTCAGATAGTATTTTAAATAGTTTAATTGATTTAGTAAAAGATAAATCACTTCAGTTTAAACCAGGAACTAAATTCAATTATTCCATTGCTGGATATTTAGTCTTACAATATATTATCGAAAAAGTTTCAGGGTTAAGTTATGAAGCATACCTTAAACAAAACTTCTTTGATAAACTAGGCATCTTTAACACAGGATTAGAAGAACCTAATAAGGTAATAAAGAATAAATCTCATAACTACAAGATTGAAGATAACAAGATAATGAAAGCAGATTATATTGATATGAGAATTGCTGGTGGCGGTGGAGGACTTTACTCTAATGTTTATGATATCTATCGCTTTAATAATAGTATTTTGAATCATGAGATTTTATCAAAAGAAAGCACAGATTTAATGTTTGAAAAACATATCAAAGCTGATGAATATAATAGCTACGGATATGGGATGATTATCGCTGAAGGTATCGTAGAAAATACTTTTGTTAAGAAGTACTACCACCCAGGTGGTGGTAATGGTGTTAGAAGCATGAATACCATCTATCCTAACAAAAATATTCAAGCAATTCTAATTTCAAATATTGAAGATAGAGAAACATTTAACAAAATGTATTCTGAATCAAACAAAATAATCAATGAATGACACCATTTGTGTCATTCTTTTTTTGAGCAAATACCAAAAGAATATAACTAAATCATGTTAAAATTACTTATGAAGAGGAGGTTTTTTTATGATTAAAAAAACACTTCGAGTTGAAGGTATGACATGTGCAATGTGCGCAAAAACAATTGAAAAAACCTTTGAAAATATGGAAAATATAAAAGCTGAAGCATTAGTCAGTGCTAATAAAGTAATTCTAACATATGATGAATCTATATATTCATTAGAAAACATAGCTAAAATCATAAAAAGTTTAGGATATTTTCCAATATTAAAGGACAACCTCGATGAAAACAAACAGATAAAAAAGAAAATGAAAATAGAGTTAATCATAGCTATCATTTTAAGTTTACCGTTATTATTAGCTATGTTTGGTCACATTAGAATCTTTAATTGGTTACCAATTCCTTTGATTTTTGAAGATGGAATATTCCAGATGATTTTAGCTGGCTTAATTCAATTTGGTATCGGTAGAAAATTCTATAAAGGGGCTTATATAAGCATTAAAAAGAATAGCTTAGGGATGGATATATTAGTTGTTCTAGGGACTACATCAGCTTTTTTATATAGCATGTACCTTTTATATAATCATCTATTCGGTATAGAATTAATGCATCCAGTATATTACTTTGAAGTAAGTGCATTAATTATTACTATGGTTCTAGTCGGTAATTATATTGAACATATTGCAAAAGAAAAAACAGAAGATGCTTTAGTTGATTTAATCAATCTAGGAGCTAAAGAGGCTAGAGTTTTTATTGATGGAGTAGAAACATTAATAGACATTGAACAAGTAGTAATTGGTACTGAAGTCATTGTTCTAGCAAATGAAAAAATTCCAGTTGATGGAATAATTATTAGTGGTTCTTCATATATCGATGAATCAATGATTACTGGGGAATCTATCCCAGTTTATAAAACCACAAATGATAAAGTGATTGGAAGTACAATTAACCTTCAAGAGAAGCTAATTATCAAAGCAACCAATTTAGGGGAAGAGGCTGTACTTAGTCAAATAATTGCTTCAGTAGAAGCAGCGAGTGCTAGAAAAATTCCTATCCAAAGAACAGCTGATAAAATTGCTAGTTTCTTTGTTCCATTTGTCGTTGTAGTTGCTTTATTAAACTTTTTGATTCACTATATTTTTATCAAAGATACATTTACTTACTCATTTACTACAACCATCGCAATATTAGTGATATCATGCCCATGTGCGCTAGGACTTGCGACACCAACAAGTATCTTAGTCGGTAATGGTCTAGCTGCGAAGAATCAGATTTTATATAAAGGTGGAGAATTCTTTGAAATTGCAAATAAAATTACAGCGATAGCTTTTGATAAAACTGGTACAGTTACATACGGTAAATTTGAAGTAACAGATTATATAGGAGATAAAAAATATTTAGATTATATATATTCAATAGAAAAAGAATCTACACATCCAATTAGTAAAGCTGTTGCTCTCTATGCAAAAGAAAATCAAGCAAAACTTAAAAAAATCTCAGATTTTGAAGCAATTAAAGGTAAAGGCTTAAAAGCAACAATTGATAATGATATAATATATATAGGTAATGCAAAAATAGTTGATGATTTTGAAATTGACATTAATGGATATAGAGAACAATACCAATCACTATTAGAACAGGCTAAAACTGTAAACTTTTTAATCATCAACAATCAAGTAAAAGCAATCTATGCATTAAGAGATGAAATTAGAGATACATCTATTAACGTTATAAAAGAATTAAAATCAAGAAATATAAAAACCTATCTGATTACAGGAGATAACAAAGGCGTTGCCAAACAAATAGGTAAAGAGATAGGAATAGATCAAGTATATTGTGAAGTATTACCTAATGAAAAAGCTGAAATCATAAAAGAAATCCAAGATGAAGGCAATATAACTGGTTTTATTGGGGATGGTATTAATGATGCTGTTGCTTTAAAACAAGCAGATATTGGAATCAGTATGGGTAGTGGTACAGATATAGCAATTAATTCTAGTGATTTAACACTCATGAATGAAGATTTAGGATTAATTGTTGAAGCAATTGATTTATCAAAAGCCACTTTAAGAAATATTTACCAAAATTTCTTATGGGCATTTAGCTACAATATTATCGCAATCCCTCTAGCAGCTACTGGTAACTTATCAATGACTTTAGCTGGAGCTGCAATGGCATTTAGCAGTATTATGGTTGTATTAAATGCATTGAGATTAAAAAGACATAAAATCAAACATAAAGGAGTTTAATGATGAAATTTCTAGTAGACAATATGAGTTGCATTCACTGCAAAAACAAAATCGAAAAAGCATTAAAAGATTTAGGAATAAAAAAAGTAAAAATTGATTTAGAAACAAAAACAGTCACAGTAGTTTTAAAAAAACATACCATCCAAGAAGTTAAACAAACGATAAATAGTATTGGATATAATTTTGAAGAACTATAGGAGGTAATAATGGAATATTTAGAAGCATTAAAAAAACGTAGATCTATTAGAAATCTTAATAATCAAATCAGCATTACTGAAGAAGAACTCATAGAATTGATTAAATTTAATCTAAAACACGCACCTAGTAGTTATAATTCACAAAGCCCAAAAGTTCTTTTATTACTTGGAGAAAAACATAAAGAGTTTTGGGATATTACTTTAGATAAGATTAAAGAAATCGTAAATGAAGAACAATTCAAACAATCAAAAAAGAAACTATTGGGATTTAAAAATGGTTATGGAACTATTCTTTTCTTTGATGATTTGAGCATTACAGAAAATCTAAAGGAAAAGTATCCACTTTACAAAGAAAAAACTCAAGTTTATAGTGAACACAATAATGCAATCTTACAAGCAAATATCTGGACCAGTCTTGCAGAAAAAAACATCGGAGCGTCTTTGCAACATTACAACGAATTAGTTAACGATAGTCTTGAAGAAGCATTTGGAGTTCCTAAGATTTGTAGATTGATTGCTCAAATGCCTTTTGGTGGAATTATTGACGAACCAAAACCAAAACAATTTCTAAATACAGACGACAGAATTATTGTATTAAAATAATAAAAGAATGCACAAAATTTGTGCATTTTTTGATATAATAGGTTATCAAATTTTAATTTAAAATGGAGGAATTCATGAAGTTACATTTATTAAGAGAACTTTATCAAAAAAACAATATCTCTGAAGAAAAATTATCTAACGCAATTGATTTGATTACACTTTTAAATAATCAAACTGAATTAGACATGGATGTTATTGATTCAGATACTTTAGATAAAATTATTAAATATATGGTAAATGAACAACTAAATACAGTTGACAACTTTGTTGTATTAATGAGATATTATCATGTTTTAGATCGAAAGGATCTATACATTCATCTAACTAAATATACAGGAATGTTAGGTGTAATGGAAAACATCATAAAAAGACTAATTAATTTAAAGGGTGAAGAAAGAGCAAATATAATACTAGATGGATTTAAACCACCTTATTTAGGTGTTCACCCTAAAGATTTACCAGATTATGCTAAAAGAATTACTTTAATTCTAGAAAATAATTTAACCGAATCTGAAGCAGAAAAAGTTTTAGCGGGTAATAATCATTCAATACCAAAAGAAAGTCAGTTGCCAGAAAAGATTGCTTATGAAAACAGTGAAACCTTTTCTGAATACTTAAAAGCTAGACATAATCGAAAAGTAGAAGAATTAAAAAAATATTTTAGTGAAAATAAAGTTTGGTTTGAACAAGTCATCACTCAAGAAGTAATTGATTTTGTTTCAAGCAATCAAGAAGTATTATCAGGTGTATTAAAAGACGATAAACTTTATATCACTAAAATTCCTTATGATACATTAGCTTATTTAAATGCAAAAGATAAAAAAGAAAAACATTATTATGGTTGCCATTGTCCTTTTGCTAGAGAAGCTATATTAAAAGGTAATCTAGATATAAGCGGAAGATTTTGTTATTGCTCAGCTGGATTTGCAAAATTTCCTTTTGAAGTAATTCTAGATCAAAAACTTAAAGTAAAAGTGCTAAAATCAATCCTTATGGGTGATGATATTTGCCGTTTTGTAATAGATTTAAAAGATGTAGATTATAAAAAATAATCTATATATTAAGTAGCGAATTGAAGCTTTTACATATATGTGATAAAATAAGATATAAGATATAAATAAATATAGGGGGAAAATATGAAGAAAAAATTATTTTTAGTGTTACTGATGACTATGGTTTTCACATTAACAGTTAGTTGTGATTTACTATCATCACTTCAGTTTTACACAGGATTTGCGTCTGAATATCAAGAGTTCTCTGAATTATATTCTAATCCTAGTCAATATACAGTTTTAACTGAAACTGAACTAACAATTGATGGAGAACTTACAAATATTGATACAATGGTTCCATTAAGCTCAAGAGTATATTTTATGATGGATATGAATTCAGATTTCTTATATGTAGAACAAAACTTAGATGGTCCGACTAGAAAAAGTCTCTATCATGATACAGGAGATTTATATATTGAGTATTTAATTGATGATGACAATGTCGTTACTGCATTATTACCAGAAGAAGATGACAGATTTGATCGTAATACAAACGCTGATTTCGTTAATGAAAACTTCTCAGTTGAAAGCATTCAAAATGAAAGCAGTCAAGGAGATAGAACTTATGAATTTGATGTTGCTTTAACGCAAGCAATTAATTTAGAAGCTCTAGGTGGATTCTTAGATGAAATTCTACAATTAGATGAATCTCTAGGTGTATTAGATGACTGTTTAGCTCATGTTGTAGTAAGCTTTGCTTCAGAAAATTCAAGAGTAGAAGTTAATGCAACAGTTGAAAACTACACAATTAATTTTGAAGGAGATCAAACAGTTGTATTCTCTTTAACAAATCATACAGTGGTAATGATACCTGAAGACTTTGCTTTTCCAGCATTAAATGAAGCGCCATACCAATTTGTTGCACCTAGCGATATTGCTCTAGC
>CAZZPD010000024.1:0-16863 GCA_964655885.1 uncultured Candidatus Izemoplasmatales bacterium
ATTATATAAAATATAAATGAACCACAACATAGTAGTTAATATTATGTTATAATATTTACTATGTGAGGTTCAAATGAATAATTCAAGAATTATATTCCTAAACAATCAAGATAAATTAGAATTATTAAAGAGTTTAAACAAAAACTCTGTTTTTCATAATTTATCTTTTTTTAATAGTTTAAGAATACTATCTAACTTTAAAGACAATTATTTCTTTTACTTAAAAAATAATTACAACATATCAATAGACTTAGCAATTAAAATTAAAAAGTTCTTTGATTACATAGATTTAGATAAATCATATAATTCAGAAAAATTAAACCAACTAAAGATAATTAAGAAATCATTAATTAAAAACAATATAATGATTCCTTTTGACTATAAAAAATATCAGAATTCAGAAATTAAAGCTTATTATAATATGCCTATTCCTAGACTATTTAAACCAAAAGATATTCAAGTATATTTCCCTAATTCTAGTACTAATACAGATATCATACTTTATAAAACTTCAAACATAAAAATGTCTTGTTTAGCAGTTTATCAAGAGATAATCAAACTACTTGAAAAAGGAATAGATATCAATAAGATTAATATTCTTAATACAACTGATGAAGATGACTATCATTTAAATAAACTATTTAAGGATGCTAATATTCCTCTAAATATTGATAAAAAAATACCAATAAATCAATATCCAGTAGTAATTGATTTAATTGAAGTTATTAAGAATGATGGCTATTTAGCATCAAAAGAATACTTAAAAAATCTAAATAAAAATAATCATAATCAGGATTTATTAAATACCATACAAAATATATACAATAAATTCTTAGATAAAGACTTAGAAAATTACCCTGAGTTATTAATTAGTCAAATTAATGCTTCCTCAGCAAAACCAAGAAAATATACAAACAGTTTAAATATCTATGAATTTACTGATTATATATATAAACCAGATCATTACTATTTAGTAATGAACTATAATGATACTAGTTTTCCTAGAAAAATAAGTTTCACTGGATATCTAGATAGTGATGAATTAAAAGAAATAGGGTATATATCTGAAAATAAATATAATGACTATTTAAGAGAATACTATACATCTAATTTAAAAGAAATTAATCATTTACTCCTTTTCTTCTCAGATAAAACAATTAAAGATAATCGTTTAGCTGATTTAAATTTAGAAAGAAAAGTGATTGAAATAGATTATCAATACAAAATGAATGATTTTACATATCTAGATTCTCTAAACCAATTAGAATTTGCTAAAACAAAATATGATTATATAAATTACTATCTTAAAGATTATAACTACAATCAACTTTTTAATACATATGATAAATCAATAAAAGCATATACCCATGATTTTACAGGGATTTATGATCAAGACAAAGAAAAACTAATAAAGATAAATAACTCTTTAACAGGCGCAAAAGTTGAGTCTTATAATAAATGTAAATTTCAGTTTCTTTTAAAGTATTTACTTAAATTAGAAGCATTTGAACCTAATATGAATCTATATTTAGGGAATCTAACACATAAAGTTTTAGAAGAGTATGTTTTAAATCATAACCTTGATGTGAATCATTTTATTGATCAATATCCTGATTTTCCTATAGAAGAAATCTATAAAGAAAAAGTCTTTAAAAAAGCAATGAAAAAAGAAATTTTAACATTGTTAGAAGTAATAAAAGAATTTCATGAGATGACTTTATTTAAAGATATTAAACCGGAACTTAAATTTGAGTTTCCTCTTAAGCATGATCAAAACTTTGTTATTAGAGGAACCATCGATAAAGCAATGAGTTTTTCAGATGACAAAGGAATGAACTATGTTGCTTTAATCGACTATAAATTAGGTGGTAGTAATGATTTTGATAGAGAAAAATTTAACAAAAAACTACAATTTCAATTACCAGTATATTTATATGCCTATAAAAAAATAGGTAAATCATTAGCTACTCCAATTGGCTTTTATTACCAAAAAACATCCTTAGGCAGATATACAAAAGGCAACAACGCTGTGATTAAAAACTATCAACTTAAAGGTTTATCTTTAGAAGATAAAGATTTATTAGAAAGTTTCAACCCTAGTTTAGAATTACTTAGAGGAGTTTCAGTTAAGAATAATGGTGAATTTAGTAAAACATCAAGCAGTAGAATTGCATCAAAAAAAGAATTCAAAGTTATTCTAGATCAAGTAGAAAAAGGCTTCATTGATATGGTAGATTCCTTGAAAACAGGAGATTTTTCTATTGATCCTTTAAATGCTTATGGGTTAAAACAAGATTCAGTATCTTGTGAGTACTGCAAGTTTAACAATATCTGTTATAACAAAAATAAGAATCTGGGGGTATCTGAATGAATTTAAATAACCTTACAGTTTCTCAGAGAAAAGCCGTTAAAGAAACAGGGAATAATATTTTAGTTAGTGCTGGAGCCGGTAGTGGTAAAACTGGTGTTCTAAAAGAAAGAGTAATCTATAAACTTAAACATGGTGTTCATATAGATGAATTGATTATTCTTACCTTTACTGAAGCTGCAGCATATGAAATGAAAGAAAGAATCATTAAAGCAATCAATGAAGATGATTCTCTAAAAGAAGAATTACAAAGAATAGATCATGCCATCATCAGTACATTTGATGCATTCTGTTTAAAACTCGTAAAACAATATCATTATCTTTTGGATTTGCCAAGTAACATTAAGATTGGTGATAAAATCCAATTTATGACAATGGAGAAAGAATTACTAGAGGAGACAATTAAAGAGTATTATTTAAAAGATGATTCTGTATTTAATGATTTAGTCATACATCTTTTTCAAAAAGGAGATGACTTAATCTATGAAGTGGTTAACAATCTAGCAAATAAACTAAAGAAAGAACCAAATTCTTTGGAATTACTAAATAGCTATGAATCAACTTACTTTAGTAAAGAAGTATTAAAAGAAAGCTTTAATGAGTTTAAAGAAATACTTCATTATAAAGTCATTAAAGCTAAACAGATATTCTTACAATTAAAAAGAGAATTATTTGGTTATAGTGATAAAACAGATAGCTATTTAAATGAGCTAGAAAACTATTTAAATGCTTGTGATACTACTGATTATAATCAATTAGCAAATACGATACTTTCATCAAAATTCCCTAGAAAGAATTCCAGTAAGGATGAATATTTAAAAAGTGTTTTAGATCTATACCACGATCCAATTAAAAATCTTATTAGCGATTTACAAAAAGATAGCGTTAAGAAAATAATAAGTGACTATGAATTATTTTCTGAAGAATCAGCGATTAACAATGTTTTAAAAACAAAAACAATTATCTTAAAAATTGTAGAAATTACGAAAGAATATCTTAGAAGACTAGCAGATAAGAAAAGAGAATTGAATCTTTATCTATTCCAAGATATCATGGATTTAGCGACTAAATTATTAGAAGATTATGATGATATAAGCAATCGTTATAAAAAAAATATTAATGAGATTATGATTGATGAATATCAAGATACAAATGACTTACAAGTTCATTTTGTATCTTTAATATCCAACAATAATCTCTTTATGGTCGGAGATATTAAACAATCCATTTATGGTTTTAGAGATGCAAATCCGACACATTTTCTTAAGAAATATCTTGATTATTCTAAAAATAACGGAGGTGTCTTAATCGATTTAAGACAGAACTTTAGATCAAGAAGCCAAGTATTAGAAGATATTAATCATATTTTTAAAGAAGTGATGGACCATGAAATAGGTGGTATTGATTATCAAGATGGTCAAAGCTTAATTCCTGGTCAGAACAAATACAAGGAAAATATAAAGGATAATCAAAACTATGGAATCGATCTAATTAAATACAATTCTCTTGACTTGAAAGAAAAATTAAGTTTTACAGATTATGTCGATACTGAATCTATGCTATTAGCTAAAGATATAAGAAATAAAATGGATACAAAATATCAAATATATGATTTAGATGAAAATTGCTTTAGGGACGCTGCCTATTCAGATTTCGCTATTTTAGTTGATCGAAAGAATGATTTCCATCGATTAGCTAAAACCCTTAGCAAATATAACATTCCAGTTAGTCTATACAGTGATGAACCATTTATTGGTAGTACTGAAATGTTATTCTTAACTAATTACATCAACTTTATCAATTGTTTTCTAGATGAAGCTTATTTAAAAGAAAACTTTACAAGTTTATTTTATGGGGTAGCTAGATCATTTGTCTTTCAAATTCAAGACCAAGAAATTATTAATTTTATGATTAATCATGAAATTCAAACCATTTCAGACTTATCTAAACTAGAAACCAGCAATATCTTTAATAAACTCTATGACATCACATTAACGATCTCTAAACTAGTAAAAACTGAACCGATTTCTTTTGTTTTAAAAGAAATCTACTTAAAACTTGATATTTATCGAATGATCAGTTATTTAGATAACCCAAGAAAAAAAGAAGAAAAATTAGATTTTTTTGCTAGTTTAATTAATTCTTTTGAACATTTTACATTTAAAGATTTGATCAATTATTTAGATAATATTGAATCCAATCAAGATTGGGATATTGAATATTCTGAAAACAACCATGTCTTAGAAGCAGTGAAGTTAATGACAATGCATAAATCAAAAGGATTGCAATTTCCTATTGTTTATTTACCATTTATAAATAAAGGCTTTAATTTCCATGAGAATAAAGATTTCTTTATCTATGATAAGAAATATGGATTAATATGTAAAACCTTCGATGAGGGCTTTATACCTACATATTTAAGGTATTTAAGCTTATACAATAGTAAAAAAGAATATATTTCCGAAAGAATAAGATTGTTTTATGTGGCAAATACAAGAGCGATGGAAAATATAGTAATTATTCTAGATGAATCAAAGATTGAAGAAAACTATGATAAACTTGTAGGTAATTACATTGATAAGGATATCAGATTAAAATACAGTAAATATACAGATTTACTAGCTTCAACTAAAATTAGAAATTATACCTACAAGAATAAACCTGTAGAAGAAATCAATCATAGACAAGAATCTATGGATACATTAAGTGATATTCATTTAGAAAAAAGAAGTTTTAATTTTGAAACTAAGCTTATTGAAGATAAACGCTTTTCAAAGATAAGTGATAACTTATTAGAAGATAAAGATCTCGAAGCAATTAATTATGGTAATTATATTCATAAATTGCTAGAAAATATTGATTTCAATCATCTAGAAAGTTCGTTAAATAAATTACCAAACAAAATAAGAGAATCATATAAGAAATTACTTGAATCAGATCTTTTTGATTTTAGTAAAGATTTATCTATCTATCAAGAATATGAGTTTTATGACAATAATACACTAGGAATAATCGATTTATTGCTTGTGTATCAGGATAAAGTATATATACTTGACTACAAATTAAAAAATATTAGTGATGAAGCATATAAAAAACAATTACTTGGGTATTATGCTTACGTAAATAAAATTACCAATTTACCAGTTTATTGTTATTTATATTCAATATTAGACAAAGAATTGAAAGAAATTAAGTAGGTTTTTCATGTATTACTTGATACATTAGTGTTAAGTATATATAATATATCTAGTTATTTAGAAAGGAGACCGTATGGCAATCAGTAATCTTGCAAGAGCAAAAAAGTATTATAACGCTAAAAATTACAAAGAAGCTTTTTTGGTTTTTAAGAAGTTAGCTAAAAGCCATACAGAAGCTGCTTACTATTTGGGATTGATGTATTTTAATGGATATGCAATCAATCAAGACTATGACCAAGCGTTTAAGCAATTTAAAAAAGCATGGGAGGGTTTGTATCCTGATGCTATTTATATGCTAGGTGTCTGTTATGAAGAGGGAAAAGGGACTGTTAAAGATATTAATCAAGCCTTTGAACTATATCAAGCCGCAGCTAAAAACGAAAGTATGTTAGCTCTTTTAAAAATAGCTAAATTCTGTGAGTTAGGAATTGTTGTTGAACAATCATTAAAATCAGCAATTGAAATATATGTAAAAATAGCTAAGTTAAATAATGCGTATGCAATGTATAAAATCGGAAGTTTTTATTTAGAAGGTAAAGGCTTAAAAAAATCAATGGATAACGCATATACTTGGTTAAACAAAGCCTTAAGCAATGGCTCAGTAGAAGCAATGAATTATTTTAGGTTTTTAGGTTCTAAGAGTAAAACCGATATCAGAACAACAGAAGAAATATATAAAAGTGCTTTATCTTATTTAAGAAAAGAAGAATTTGAACAAGGGATTACCCTTTTAGAAATCGCTGCTAAAGAAAATCATCTACCAGCGATATTTGATTTAAGTGATGCTTACTTGAAAGGATTAGGTGTAGAAAAATCTTCAAGCAAATCATTTAAGACATTACTTAAATACAAAGATTTAAAGCATCCTGAACTATATTATAGAATTGGCCAAAAATATGAACATGGTGAAGGAATTAATTCTTCATTTATTAAGGCTGTACTATTCTATGACTTGGCTGCTAAACAAGATTATGAATTAGCCAAAGTAGCATTAGAAGAGATTAGGGGATATTAATATGGCTGTTAACAAAACTCCCAAACAATTAAATGATTTAGGTGATCGTTATTTCTATGGTTTACAAGTACCAAAAAACCTAGAAATGGCTTTTACTTACTATAAACAAGCCGCTGACTTAAATAACCCAGTTGGTTATTTCAATGTGGCTAAATACTTTATCGAAAAAGAACAATATAAATCTGCAATAGATTACTTAAATAAATCCAAAGCATTAGGATATACAAAAGCGAATATACAGCTTTCAAATATGTTTTTAAATGGGTTAGGGGTAAGAAAAAGCAAAAAGAAAGCTTTCAAGAATTTAGAAGAAGCAGTTGCTGCTCATGATATTAATGCGATGCATCAATTAGGGATTTTTTATATGCGTGGTATTGGCTGTAAAAGAAATGAACAAAATGCCCAAAAGTATTTTGAATTATCTTCTGAAAACAATGTTCCTCAAGGTATGTATTGTTTAGGAAGTTTATATTTAGATGCAAAACAAATCAAAAAAGATTATCAAAATGGATTCTTTTGGCTTGATAAAGCCGCTGAAAACGGGGATATAGAAGCGATTAATCGTTTGAAAGATTTATATCAAGCCTCTCATCCATACTTAAAAAAGAAATCTAATCTTTACTTAAAAGAAATGGAATTTTATTATGATGAGTTACTCGCTAGAACAGGGGATTTAGAAGCTTTAGAAAGAGTTAGTTTTACTTATTATTATGGAAATGATTTTTGTAAAGTTAATTATGATAAAGCAAATCAATATTTCAAAATGCTTCATGAACAAGATCATACAAAAGGATATCTTGGGCTTGGATTATCATATCTATATGGTAGAGGGACAAATGTTGATTATAAACTAGCTAGAGAAAATCTAGATGTCGCAGCTACAAGAAGTAATATAGAAGCGCTAAACGCTTTAGGAGAAATATATCGTTTAGGCTATGGCGTAGATATTAACTATGCTAGAGCTAAGGATTATTATTTTGAAGCCGCTAAAGGAAATGAAACCAATGCCTTAATCAATTTAGGATTGTTAAATTATCGTAAACAAATATCTCAAGCTACCCATGAATTAGCATATCAATACATGAAAACAGCTTCTGAAAAAGGGAATGTTACAGCTTATTATTGGTTAGGAATATTTCACGATAAAGGGATTGGAGTACCAGCTGATTTTAAAAAAGCTGAAACTTATTTCAAAAAAGCTATAGAACACGATAACTTAGGTGCTAAATACAAATATGCACAAATGTTATATGAATACATATCGAAGATTAAACTACCTAGAAAAAGAAAAAATATATCATATTTCATGATTAAAGATCTATTGATTGATTATATTAACTCCCCTGTAACAAGTGATGTAAATACAATGTATTCTATGTATATGTTAGGGGATTTATTTAGTCTAAAAGATTTTGATTTAAAAAGTGAAAAAGTTTCAAGATATTATTATGAACTTGCAAGTAGCCAAGGGTTTACAAAAGCAATGGTTAGAATGTATTTTATATTAAAAGAAAAAGAACCTAAATACGCGCTTTCTTTCTTAGAAAAAGCAAAAGACCAACCACATGATGGAGAAGCTTTATATGAATGGGCTAATCTGTTATATGTAGGAACAAAATTAGTTGAAAAAAACGAATTGAAAGCTAAAGAATTCTATGGCAAAGCTGCATCATTAAATTATCAGCCTGCCAAAGAAAAACTAGCGATGTTTTAGAGGTAAATGATGAAATTATTATTACATGTTTGCTGCGCTCCATGTTTAAATGGAACGTTAAAAGCGATTAATCAAGACGAACATAAAATAACTGCATATTTTTATAATCCAAATATTCATCCATATCAAGAATTTAAAAGTCGTTTAAATGCTTTAAAAGATTATGTTAAAGTCAAAAACATTGATTTGATAGCTGATGAAACATATGGATTAAGAAAATTTGTCAATATGGTTAAAGATGATTTAAATAACCGTTGTTCTAAATGCTATACGGATAGAATCTATGAGACTGCTAAAAAAGCAAAAGAACTAGGATATGATGCTTTTAGTAGCACTTTACTTGTTAGTCCTTACCAGCAACATGATTCAATTGTAAAAAAAGCTAAGGAATTCGCTAAAGAATTTGGTATTGAGTTCTTCTATATTGATCCTAGACAGTATTTTAGAGAAGGCAACAATGAAGCTAGAAATATGGGTGTTTATATGCAAAAGTATTGTGGCTGTATATTTAGTGAAGAAGAAAGATATTTAAAGAAGAAAGATAAAAAATAACGGTTATTTCAAACCGTTTTTTAATATTAACAATTTTAACGAGAGGATATAGATAATATGATTTTTAATGCATTAACAATTAATGAGGTTAAACAAGCTTGGTGGCTTTATGTCATTGGCGCTTTCGTAACAATTTTTATTATTGGAGGTTCTCTTTTCTTTGCCTATAAAGCTTATAAGCATTCAAAAGAACTTGGAATGGATAAAGAAAACATTAAAAAAGCAGTAATATCATCTGTTAGTTTTTCTATTTTGCCTTCAATCGGTATATTTATTGGTGTAATCACTATGAGTGGATTTTTAGGGATTGCATTGCCTTGGATTAGATTAAGTGTATTAGGTGCATTACATTATGAATTAATGGCAGCTGATTTGGCTGTAGAAGGCGTTACAGCGGCTAATATGACTGTTGAGAATTTTATAACAATTGCCTTTACAATGACAATAGCGATTGTTTGGGGAGTTTTATTTACATTATTTTTCTTTAAAAAATATCAAAGTAAAGTAGTAGATAAAGCTACCAATAAAACGGGAAGAAGCTTTGGACCATTATTGTTTCAATCCGTATTTATTGGGTTAATATCTGCTTATTTTGGTGATGCATTTTCAAGAATATTTGGATATAAAGTAAGAGAAATTGTTAATGGATCCTACACCGGAAATGAATCAATAGAAACAACCATTGTACCTTTAATTGTTTTTGTTGTATCGTTTGTATCAATGATGGGGTTTGACTATCTGGTAACTAAGAAGAAAATCAAATGGCTTGAAAACTTCCAATTATCATTTTCAATGTTAATTGGTATGACTTCAGCTGTTTTATTAGGCTTAGGAGGTGTTTTCTAATGAATCATAATTATCGTGAGTTGATGCATAAATATGGTAGAATCTTTGGCGTTCTAGGGTTATTTGTGATGTTCTTGGCTCCTACAATGATGTGGGTTGTTACTGGCGTTAGCCCTAACTGGGCACAACTTGGAGCTGGAGTAGTTGCTTTATCTGTTATTTATTTACCTGGTGGTCTAATCGAAATGATGACTTATTCACCTCTTTTAGGAACGAGTGCTACATATCTAGCATTTGTAACTGGAAATCTAATCAATTTAAAAGTACCTTGTGTGATGAACGCAACTGAAATTTGTGGCACTAAAATAGGAACACAAGAAAATGAAGTAGTTAGTACAATAAGTGTTGCTTTTTCATCAATTACAACAGTGATTATTCTTTCTCTAGGAATTCTATTATTAATTCCATTAAGACCATTACTAGAATCACCTGTTTTAGCACCTGCATTTACTTGGGTTATTTCTGCTTTATTTGGAGCGTTAGGATATAAATACTTTAAGGGAAACTGGAAATTAGTTATCGCTCCAATCGTAGTAGTAATTATCTTTAGTATTTTAATGCCTACATTTGTTAATGGTCAAGTTATTATTATGATTTTAATTTGTGCAATAGCTACATTAGTGGTTTCAAAAATTCTTTTTGATAAAAAAATAATTTAGGAGGAAATATTATGTGGTGGTTATATATCATATTAAGTTTATTAGGAGTTTTAATATTACTTTTATCAATTGCTTTAATAAATAGTTTTATTGTTAAGAGTAAAAATGTTAAAGGTAAACCCATAGAAGTAGACTCATTACTAGCAGATGCATATGCAAAAGAATTTTCTAAAATGATCAAAATTGAAACATTATCATATACAAAAGACAAAGATAATCAAAGTAAATTTGATGAACTTCAAGCATTGATGAAAGAGCTATTTCCAAACGTTTATAAAACAGTTGAGCAGACTGTTTTTAAAGGTGGATCAATTCTTTTTAAATGGAAAGGGAAATCTAGTGATAAACCAATGGTTTTAATGGCTCATCAGGATGTTGTCCCAGCAGCCAAAGAAGATTGGGACTTTTCTCCTTTTAAGGGAGAAGTTACTGACACTGAAGTTTACGGTAGAGGTACACTTGACACAAAAAGCACTCTTTATGCCTTTTTTAAAGCAATAGAAGAATTGATAATATCAGGATATGTTCCTGAATATGATGTATATATCTCAAGTTCAACAGATGAAGAAATTGGTGGTGTTGGGGCAACTAACAGTGTAGCTGAACTCAAAAAAAGAAAAGTTAAACCTTATATAGTTTTAGATGAAGGTGGAGCTATCGTTAGCGATTCTTTACCGTCAGCTAAAAGCCCAGTTGCTTTAATTGGTGTCATGGAAAAAGGTGCATTAAACATTAAATTTACTGCTAAAAGTAGAGGCGGACACTCAAGTACTCCTCCAAAAAATACACCAATTGCTAGACTATCAGCTTTTGTTAATCACATCGAAAATCATTTTCCCTTAAAAACAAAAATGATTAAAGAAGTAGCTGATATATTTACAAATGCAGCACCTTCAATGACAGGCATTTATAGATTCTTATTTGGTAATATGTGGCTGTTTAAGCCTTTATTAACAGTGTTGCTACCAAAAATTAACCCTTTTGGAAGAGCATTGTTATCAACTTCAATAGCATTTACAATGCAAGAAGGTTCAAAAGCAGTTAATGTTATACCTTCAGAAGCTTATGTAATTGCTAATCTAAGAATTCATCCGATTCAAAATGTAAAGGAATCATTTGAAGTTTTAGAAAAAATAGCTAAAAAATATGATATTGAAGCATCAATTTTAGGAAGTGCTGAAGCATCACCTATATCAAATACTAATAATGATATGTATCAGTATCTTGAAAAAACAATTAAAGAAAATTATCCAGATGTATTAGTAAGCCCTTATGTTATGTTAGGAGGAACTGATTGTCGAGCATTTTCTGAGATAACTGAATCAGCTTATCGGTTTAGTCCTATAAGAATGAATAATAAAGAAATATCAAAAATTCATGGTAAAAATGAGTCTATCAAAAAGACTGCCTTAGTAGAAGCTGTAAATTTTTATAAAAATTTTATTAGAAATCACAAATAAAACAAATATATATGATATAATTCTCACTAATTATAGGAGGTTTGTTTATGATTTTTCCTAAACAAGAGTTTCAAAAAGCTTCAGTTAAAGAAGCGAATTTAGATAAAGGCTTATTAGCCGATATGTTTGATGAAATTAAAAAACAGAAAATTAATATCCATTCCATGGTGCTATTAAAAGATGGCGCTAGAGTGTTTAGAGCTTCTGCATTTGATCATACAGAAGATACTATAGAAAACGTTTATTCGATTTCTAAGTCTTTTACAAGTGTAGCAATTGGGATATTAATTGATTTAAAATTAGTTAACTTAGAAGATTATGTGTTGTTCTTTTTCAGTAAAGAAGTAGATAGCTATCTACCAGCATATGAAAAACTAAAAGTTAAACATCTTTTAACGATGAGTAGTGGTCAATCTGAAGATATATTTAATCGATTAACTCCTAATGACAATATTTATCAAGAATTCTTTAATGCACCACTAAGATATGAGATTGGCAAGAAATTTCAATATCAAAATGCATCAACTTTAATGTTATCTGCAATTGTAACTAAAGTTACAGGCAAATGTGTAAATGACTTTTTAGATGAATATTTATATAAACATATCGGTATAGAAAAACCTGTATGGGATCAAGTTAAAAACGTTAACTTTGGCGCAACAGGATTAAGAATATCTACGAATGATATGGCTAGATTTGGGCTTTTACTATTAAATGATGGGAATTGGGATGGAAAACAAATTGTTTCAAAAAATTATTTAGATGAAGCGACTAAGTTCCAAATAAGTACTGAAGAATCAGATTTAGATATTGATAAAGTTGGGTATGGATATCAATTCTGGATTAATAGTTTTGGTAACTATAGATGTGCAGGTATGTTTAAACAATATATCGTAATTAACAAAGAATATAATCTTGTTTTTGCCTGCAAAGCATATGAAGAAAGAGAAGTTCTTGACTTATTTGATACCTATATTTTAGAATCTGCTAAAAAGGGTTGGCGCTATGTAAACTGGTCATTAAGAGACTACATTAGAGCATTTAAAAATAACTCAAAAGAATTAATTGAAAACGAGAGAGAAAAAAGAATTTATTAAAATACAAGAGGTGAGTCAAGACTTATAGACTTATCTCTTATTTTTTGGTATAATATTTGCGATAAAGCTTAAGGGAGTAAAAATTATGGAACTAGGGAAAATGAATACTTTAAAAGTCCTAAGGGAATCAGATATAGCATATGTCTTAACAGATGGACTTGTCGAAGTATTTCTACATAAAAAAGAAGCCAAAAAACCTTATTTAGATGGGGAAGATATTGACGTATTTTTGTATTCAGATAATCAAGGAAGAATTACAGCTAGTACAAAAGAACCTCTCATCCAATTAAATGAAGTAAAAATGCTTGAAGTTGTTTCCGTTAATGAACGATATGGCGCGTTTCTTTATTATGGTATGGTTAAAGATTTGTTACTTAGTTTAGATGATTTGCCTACTGACAGAAGAGTCTGGCCAAAACCTGGAGACTCTGTGATGGTAGAGATGATTAATAAAAAAGATCATTTATATGGACATATTATTGGTAGAAAACAGATTACTGACCATTTTCCTGATGCATATAAAATTGCTGATAATGAAGTTGTAGAAGCTTTTGTTATGTATTTAATTGATAATGGAATGGTTTGTTTTACTAAGGATGGACACGAGATATTCATCCATAAAAATAACTATCGTGATAGATACCATATTGGGCAATCAGTTAAACCAAAGATTTTAAAACAAAACCCAAGTGATGAATACGTAGGAACTTTAATCGAACAAAAAGAAATTATGTTAGAAAAAGATGCTTTAAGAATCTTAGATTATTTAGAGAAAAATAATGGTATAATGAATTATACCGATAAATCAGAAGCTGATGTAATACAACAAGTATTTCATATGTCAAAATCAGCATTTAAAAGAGCTTTAGGAAGTTTATATAGAGCCAAAAAAGTAGAATTAAACAAAGAAAATACAAAAAAAATATAAGTAGGTGAAATAAATGGGAAGAGCACATGAAGTAAGAGCAGCAAAAATGGAGAAAACTGCATTAAAGAAATCTAAACTGTACTCAAAATTTGGTAAAGAGCTATATTTAGCAGCTAAAAATGGAGGGCCAGACCCTGATAGTAATTTGAAATTAAAAAGAATTATTGAAAAAGCAAAACAAGCACAAGTTCCTTCAGATGTTATTAATCGAAACATCGAAAAAGCAAATAGTAGTGCTGGTGAAGATTATCAATCAAACAAATATGAAGGTTTTGGTCCAGGCGGATGTACATTGATTGTTGACTGTTTAACAGACAACGCAAATAGAACATTTGGAGAAGTAAGAAGTGCATTTACAAAAACAGGTGGCAAAATTGGTGTGAGTGGGTCAGTATCTTATCTTTATAAGTATTGTTCACATGTAAGTTTTACAGGTATGACCGCTGATGAAGCACTAGAAGAATTAATGATGGCTGAATGTGATATTACTGATATTGAAACAGATGATGATTTAGTAATTATTACAGGCGAACCAGGAGATTTAGATCACATTGTTGAAGTATTAAGCAATGCAGAAAAAGAAGTAGATATCATTGAAGATCAAGTAGCTTATATTCCTAATGATAAGATTAAATTAAGTGAAGAAGATCTTGATAAGTTTAATCGCTTCTTAGCGATGTGTGAAGATCTAGATGACGTTCAAGAAGTATATCATAACGTTGACTTATCATAATTAAATTAAGCAACAAATAATTGTTGCTTTTTGATTTAAATTAAGCCAAAATATGGTATAATATTATGAGGAGATATTTATGAATTTACCTAATAAATTAACAATGCTTAGAATCCTATTAATTCCGATAATAATTGCAGTATATGTATTAAGAAATTTAATAGGAGATTTAACGTTTACAATTATGGGCATCATTTTTATAGTTGCTTCAATAACTGATTACTTTGATGGGAAAATCGCTAGAAGCAGAAAAATAGTAACAACTTTTGGAAAATTTATGGATCCATTAGCAGATAAATTATTAGTTTTAGGATCATTAATGATGTTAGCTGATTACTATGCTATCAATCAAAATGGAACATTGTTTATGTGGCTACCATTTTGGATTGTATTTATCATTTTAGCTAGAGAGTTGATTGTTACATCAATCAGATTAGTAGCTGTAGGCCAAGGTAGAATTTTACATGCTTCCATTTGGGGAAAATATAAAACTGCATTTACTATGGTAACTATTGTATTCTACTTTTTTATCATGCCATTAGATCATACCATATTAAACATTGTGGGCGTTGTATTAATTTCAATCTCTTGTATCCTTACTATAGGATCAGGAATCGAGTATTTTATAAAGAATAAAGATGTCATTTTAGAATCAATTTAAAGTAAATTACAAAATTAACAGTATTATTTATATCGTAGTACATTAGGAGGAACTTATGACAGATCAAGCAAGAGAAAAAGCTTTGGATTTAGCTTTAAAAAACATTGAAAAAGAATATGGAAAAGGATCCATTATGATTCTTGGAGATGTAGAAAAATTGGATGTAGATTTTATATCTACTGGTTCTATATCAGTAGACGCTGCTTTAGGGATAGGTGGATATCCAAGAGGAAGAGTAGTAGAAATTTATGGACCAGAATCAAGTGGTAAAACAACATTTGCACTTCATGCAATAGCTGAAGCTCAAAAAGCAGGTGGTTACGCTGCTTTTATTGATGCAGAACACGCGCTTGATGCAGCATATGCAAAAGCATTAGGTGTTGACATTGATTCTTTAATTCTTTCTCAACCTGACACAGGGGAACAAGCCTTAGAAATCGCTGAAGCATTAATTAGATCAGGAGCGATTGACATCGTGGTAATCGATTCAGTGGCTGCTCTTGTACCGGAAGCTGAAATCAGAGGAGAAATGGGAGATAGTCATGTAGGACTTCAAGCAAGACTAATGAGCCAAGCAATGAGAAAATTAAGTGGAGCTTTATCAAAGTCAAATACAATTGCATTATTCATTAATCAAATTAGAGAAAAAGTAGGTATCATGTTTGGTAACCCCGAAACTACTCCAGGTGGTAGAGCATTGAAGTTCTATTCATCTGTAAGACTTGAAATTAGACGTGGAGAACAACTCAAAAATGGTACAGATGTTGTAGGGAATGTTGCTAGAGTAAAAGTCGTGAAAAATAAGGTTGCTGCACCATTTAAAACATGTAATGTTGATATCATATTTGGACAAGGTATTTCTCGTGAAGGAGAATTAGTTGACCTTGGAGTTGAATTTGAAATAATTAAGAAAAGTGGTTCTTGGTATTCATACGAAGGAAACAAAATTGGTCAAGGACGTGAAAATGTTAAGAAGTATTTAATTGAAAATCCTGAATTGTTTGATGAATTAAATAAAAAAGTCAGAGAAAAAATGTAAATATTAATGTAGGAAACAATAATTGTTTCCTACATTTTTTTATCATAAAAAAAATACAAAAACAGTAAAAATTCTTTGACTATACTATTAATATAATATATAATAGATTATAGAATTATGTATATTATTGTATGTAGTCATACTAAAGATATATAAAAAACAAAATAAAAGGAGATAATAATATGTTATTCGCTGCATTCCCAGTGACAGAAGTTATTGTTTCCAGTTTGTTAGGTCTGATTGTTGGTGGACTTATCGGATTTATTATTAGAGTTGCTGTTGTTGAAAAAGGTTTTCAAAACGCAAAGAATAAATCACAAGGTATAATTGACAATGCATTTTCTCAAGCGGAGAGAATCAAAAAAGAGAAACTTTTAGAAGCAAAACAAGAAATTTACAATCTTAAACAAGAAAATGAAAAAATCTTAAAAGAAAAAAGACGTGAAGTGCAGGTTATTGAAAATAAACTGCATCAAAGGGACGAATTATTAGAACGTAGGTCATCTAATTTAGATAAACGTGAAGCTAATTTAGACCGTAAAGAAGAGATCTTAGACAATCGAAAATCCGCAATTGATGAAAAGAACTTTCAAC
>CAZZPD010000025.1:0-16840 GCA_964655885.1 uncultured Candidatus Izemoplasmatales bacterium
TAAGTAGCGGTTGAAAGTGTAATTTCTAACTTTTAGAAATTACTTTTGTTCTTTTAAATAAATATAGCAAAATTATAAAATCTCGAATATTGTTAACCATATTGTAAACTAATAAAGAAATAATACGTTAACCATATTGTTAACTTTTAAATTGACAAATTGTAAACTATATTGTAAACTATTAATGAGGTGAAAACTAATGAACATTTATGAACAATTTAAGAATATATGCAAAGAAAGTAAAAAATATCCCACAAGAACAGATTTGATTTATAAATACGGGATTAAAAGACAAGATATTTTAAATATTCAAAAATTAAAATTCGATGATAAAGAATATGTAAAAATACCTTTATTTTCTGAATCAGGAAATAAACTAATATATTGGAATAATCAAGATATAATAATGACGTTTTCTGATTGTCAAGATTTGATTCGAAACTCATCACTTAATGATATTGCAGATTTTTCTAATTCAGAGATGATTAATGGTTTTATTTTTTCAGAAATAGAATCAAGTTTATCAATAGAAGGTGTTAGAAGTACAAGAGCTAAAATAGAAAAGATTAATCAGTTAAATTATGATGAGTTAGACAATATAAATGATATTATTGTTAAGAATATGTTACTTGGGTATGAATTCATCAAAAATAAAGATATTACAGAAGAAAATATTTTTGAGTTATATAAAATACTGTCTAATAAATGTCTGAAAGATCATGAACAATTACTACCAAACTATAAATATCGTCATGATGATGTACATATAGTTGATAGTGCACAAGCGATTGTTGATAGAGGAGTAGATTGGAAAAAACTCCAAGATAGTATGGGTCAAATGATTAATTATATTAATAAAGAAAAAAGTTATTCAGAACACCTTATCGCATCACATATTATTCATTTCTATTTAATATACTTACATCCATATTTTGATTATAATGGAAGAATGGCTAGAGTATTATCATATTGGTACAATCAAAGATATGCACCATCATTAAGTTTATTACTAGTAAGTGAAGCAATTAATAATAAAGTTTATAAAAATGGTTATTATACAGCAATAGCTAATAGTAGAAAGGAAGATAATGATATAACCTATTTTCTTGAATATATAGCAGATATTATGTTGGAGTATACTAAAGTATATATCAATTTTAATAATATCTCTAAAAAACTTAAAGGAGATGGTAATATTCTCAATCGTTCAACTGAAATTGCATTAAAATATGTGCTTGCTTTACCAGTTGTAGGTGAAGGCTATTTCGATTGGAAAGAATATAATAGATTCTCTCATGATGATTTTAGCAAAACACAATATTTAAAATTATTAAATACATTAGCTGATGCGGATGTATTACTTGTAAAGGAAAAGAAAAAGGCTAAATTATTTAAGTTAAATAAAGACAAATGGAACTTAATATAAATTATATTAAGAAAAAAAACATTGAGTTATTTAGTTTTTATTATTGCTGATATAGATATTCACATACTTATATGTTATATTATAATAGATTTAAAAAAGCATAAAGGGAGATGGTTTTATTGAGAAGAGCAACCAGTGCAATTTTAGGGATTATATTTCTATTGTTTTATATAGGCGTTAACACTGGATTTAGTTTAGGTTCCAATGATGTATCAATTGACTCGTATATTGCTGATATTACAATCAATGATGCTGGAGATATGAGAGTTGTTGAAGAATGGAATATGAATTACAAGGAAACCATGAGTGTAAGATTCCGTGATCTTGTCTATAGTAAATACGCTGATGGATATCCTCTATATTACGATAGTAATAATACTGCGTCAATTGATACAACTGATGTAGTAGTTAGATATATTAATAACGGTGTTGATAGAACAGATGACATTTCAGTTGGTTATTCATGGAATTATGATAAAGATGAACTAGGTTATTATATTACTTGTGAACCAAGAGTAGACTATTGTGAATCAATCTTTGTAAATACTACTTATGCTGGAAGAATGCATGATGATGTTACTTTTATATACGAATACACTATCAAGGGAGCAGTAACACAATATAGTGATATATCTGAGCTTAACTGGAGATTATTTGAATATGCTGAAGGCAAAGTCGAATATGCTCAAATCAATGTAACCTTCCCAGAGAACTCATTCGATAAATCAAATGTGTATGTATGGGGACACGGCTTAACTGATGGGACTATTTCAATAGTCTCAAATAATCGAGTAGAAATGGAAATATCAAACATTAAAGATGGTGAATTCCCTGAATTCAGAATCTTAATGAAAAATGATATATTTCCTAATGTAGAAAACAAAAATATTGTCATAAATGATTCAATTAATAAAGCAGTTATTTTAGACTATGAAGCAGATCTAAGTGATCTATATAATCAACGCATATTAGTTGCCAATATTTTGCTCTATTCTTCATTTGGATTAGTAATACTGATGCTTGGTATTGGAGTATTAGTATATTTTAAATATGATAAAGAGTATGAAGTTGTTTTTGATGGTGATTATTATAGAGAATTACCAAGTGATGACACACCAGCATCACTGAGTTATCTATTCTATATGGAAAAAATAGTTGATGAAACAATTACCGCAACCTTATTAGATCTGATTCGTAGAAAGCATATTATCTTAGAAACTACAGGAACAAATATGTTGGGGTCATCTTCAGACTTTGTTTTATTACTAAATGAAGAAGCAAATCATGATGATTTAAAAGAGTATGAGTCATATTTTATGAATTATATTTTTAAAACCATTGGTAATGGAACTAAAGTATCAACAAAACAAATAGAGTATTATGGTTCAGCTAGCGAATCTAAAGCTAAATCATTTCAAAGCTTCTTGAAAGTATTTATTAAAAGAGCAGAAAAAGAAGCTAAATCTAAAAAGTATTTTGAAGCAGGTCTACAAAATAATAAAAAAGTCGTTTTATCTGCCAATATAATACCAATATTATTTATAATAGTTTCTTTAATATTGTTTACAACTTACAATATAAGTATTATGATTCCAGTTTTAATCGCCTTAGTTTCTATGGGGTTATATTCAGGATATGTATATAGAATTAAAAAAAGAAGTGTAAAAGGAAATGAATTATACACAAAATGGAAAGCTTTTAAGAACTTTCTTACTTCTTTTTCTAATATGGAAGATTACCCAATCCCAGGAATTATTGTATGGGAACATTACTTAGTTTATGCAACAGTTCTTAAAGTAGCCGATGAAGTAATGGATCAATTACATGTAAAATTACCTGCAACAGAAATAGAAAAATCTGAGAGTACATTCTACACTAGATCATATTATAGAAGTAATAGGTATTATTGGGGTATCCATCGTAGTTTTAAAACTTCATTTTCTGTAGCTAAAATGAATGCACAGTCAAAAATAGTAGAAGCTAGAAATGCAAGATCAAGTTCAAGAGGATTTGGAGGAGGTTTCGGTGGTGGAAGCTCCTTTGGAGGAGGCGGCGGCGGAGGCCGAAGCCGATAAATAGATAAATTAAAATAGGAGGAATATATATGTTTTTATTTAACGTAGGAGGAATTATTGGAATTATTGTACTGGTTATATTAGTTGCAATAATAGGATTTGTTATTTCTATTTACAATCAACTTGTTGTAATGAGAAATAAAGTAAAGAACAGTTGGGCTCAAATTGATGTACAATTAAAAAGACGTTTTGATTTGATTCCTAATTTAGTAGAAACAGTTAAAGGCTACGCTGCACATGAAAAAGGAATCTTTCAAGAGTTTGCAAAAGCAAGAGGGCTATATGCCCAAGCAGCTCAATCTGGTAGTGTTGCAGAAGCATCATTAGCAGAAAAAGGAATATCAGGAGCATTAAGTAGATTGTTAATGGTTCAGGAAAGATATCCAGAATTACAAGCAAATGATAATTTCAAAGATTTAATGGCTCAATTAAAAGAAACTGAAGATAAAATCAGTTTTGGTAGACAATTCTACAATGATGTAGCATTGAAATTAAATAACAAAATTGAATTATTTCCATCAAACATTGTAGCTAATATCTTTAAGTTTAAAGCGGCTGAATACTTTACAGTTGCAGAAGAAAAAGAAAGAGAAGCAGTTAAAGTTTCATTCTAAAAAAACAAAATGAATTAACCGAGATTTAGATAAAAATAGATCTCGATTTTCATTTGTAATTAAACTTAAAAATATAATTGCAAGCAATACTTGACAAATTTACTAATGTATTTGGTTGTTTATATTACTTAATTCTAATATAATTAATCATGCCGAGGTGATTACATGAATTACGGAAAAAATTTATATGAATTAAGAAAACAGAAATTTCTGTCTCAAGAGGAAGTAGCAAATGAATTAGGTGTCTCAAGACAAAGTGTTAGTTTGTGGGAGACAGCTCAAGCCTCTCCATCTATGGAAAATTTAATTGCATTAGCTAGACTTTATGAAGTTTCTCTAGATGAAATAGTTGGGCTAAATGATACTACTACCAAAAGAGTGTATCAAGAAGAACCTAAATTTCAAGTTACATATAAAGAAGATAAGAAAACAATTTACAGAAGAGATTATACATATTTAAATACAACCAAGGATTTGGTATTATTTTTTCTTAGTTTATTCTTTTTTATATTAGCACTTTCATTGTTTCTGAGAGCTCCTAGTGTGATTATTGAAGTTGCTAAAGCTCTAATTATTATTGGTAATATATGTGTTATTATTGGATTATTAATTTATCCACTATATATTTTTATAAATATAAAACATAAACTGAAAAATCACAATACTCTTAATATAGAATTTTATAATGAATATATCAATTATAAATTAAATAAATTTAAAGAAGATTTAATTAGATATGAGATGATATATTACTATATTGAAAAGAAAGACTATTATATTGTATATTTAATAAAAAGTAATAGAATATATATTCCTAAGCAGAATAACTTAGAATTTGGAGCATTTTTATCTAAAAAAATAGAAAGAAGAAAGAGAAAGAAACCTTACTGGAAACATTTATAATATGAAAAAACGTATTATCTCTGTAAAGATAATACGTTATTTTTTTTTTAAAAGAGCAGAGTTATAAAGTATATCACAGCGGCTCCTACCATTACAACTAATAAAGAAGTATATATTCTAGCTATGATTTTCTTCCTTTTAGTATATATAAAATCATTACAATCATCTGTATTTGCTTTACGTTTTGTTAAAGTTCCTGTATGAGTATCTAAAAATCTATCACCAGTACCATCTTTATATATATGATCTTTATTCATTTTATATTTCATTATTTAATCTCCCAAAAAAATATTTACTATATATTTATTATATTCTTTTTAAATTAGAATTTCAATTATACACAATAATTTTTAAAAATATTAGTTCCAATAAATATTTAAAATAATCTAATTGCAAGCATATTAATAAAAGGTATGATATACTAAAAATTAGAAAAGAAGGAATTAAAATGCCAAATGAAATTTTTTTAATTTTTACATTTTCTCTTGTGGTGTTAGCAATTTGGTTTATTAGAAAGAACTATAGACATTTTTACAAGGGATACAAAATTGATTGGAGCGATAATAAGTTTGTTTTTAAACTATTATATATTATCTTAAAAACTTTAATATCCCTCACTGCAGTCATTATATTGCATAACTTATATCATAATGAACAATTCGTTTTAATGATAATTTTTAGTGTTATCTATATTGCCTTATCAATATTTCAGAGCGAATATGCTAGAGTGGGATTTCAATCTAGAGTTAAATATATTATTAATTACATTGAACGCATATTTCTAAAAAAGAAAAAACAAGCAATAACCATATTTAGAAGTCTTGATAATGATGAATTTGATAAATATTTAATTGTTGTGAAAATACTTTTATTAATCATTCTAACTTTTATTTTCTTAAGTCAAATAAGTTATTTTATTTTAACCAATTTATTCTATGTGATTATAATTAGTTCATTCTTCTTATTAACATTTATATTAAATAGTTTAATATATTTTGGCTTTACTAGTTTAGTTTTGCTACAGTATATACCTAACGCAATTAGTTTTACAAGTATTAATTACTATATTGTTAGTGTAGCTTTTATTATTATATTTATCGGATTGCTATTTGACAGTATCTTTAATGAAAGAATTTGTATAATAACAGGAAATTATATGATAAAACACGTTAGATTTGATGATAATTTCAATTTTGTTCATAGGACCTCAAAAGTTGTTATATATCAACACAAGACTAATCTAATGTACTATTTGCATTTTAGAACTGTTGGTTATGTGATATCATTTGAAAGTTATTACAATGCCAAGGAGTATAAATCGATTATTAAAAAGATGATTATTTCAGGTAAAAAATTCTTAATTAAGAATAAGAGCAGTCTTGAAAAATGGCTATGATTGTTAAAAATAATGTGTTATAATAATTGCATAAATAAGAAATATCAGAGGTGAAATAATGTTTATTCTAGAGTTTCTTTTAACCCTAATTTACATCATATTAATTATAGCTTTTGTTTTATTAGTGATAGCACTAGCACTACCACTAGCAATTTTGTATGGAGTATATTGGATTCTATTTCTTAGTTGGAACCCCAAAAAAAGAAATAAAGTAAAAATGATTAAAAAATCAAAAGTTAGTGCCAAAGATATCACGGATTTAGTTTCAAAATCAATAAAAATAGGTCATAACCCCGAAGACCAAGATGAAACAAAAAAAGAAATCAATGAATTAGCTAAAAAAATAAAAGAATCAGCTATCGAAGAAAAAGAATAAATATAACTAATAATACTGGTATTACATACTAGTATTTTTTATATGAGAAAGAAGGAATCATTATAAAAACTATAAAAAAGGCTTTTGATTTCAAAGGCAAAAATAAAAAAAATAAATACTTTGAAGGTTGGTACTTTAAAATGGTATCTTCAGATTTAAAACATACAATATCACTGATACCAGGGATTAGTTTAAATAAAGAAGATTCTCATGCCTTTATTCAAGTTATATATAGTTATATAAATGAAGATGACTCTTCATCTTTATATACAGATTATATTAGATTTGATATCAACGATTTTAGTTATAACAAAGAAATATCTTTGCTTAAGATTGGTAAAAGTACATTTTCAACCGAGAAAATCAAACTAGAATTAACATCTAATAAAACAGCACTTGTAGGCAGTATAAATTTGAAAAAATTATCACCTATTAAAACAAATATATTATCACCATCAGTAATGGGTATTTTTTCATATATACCATTTATGGAATGTTATCATAGCGTTGTCAGTATGAACCATAATCTAAGTGGAACTATTAAACTAAATGATAAAGAAATAAACTTTGATAAAGGAAAAGGCTATATTGAAAAAGACTTTGGAAAATCTTTTCCAATTAAATATATTTGGATTCAATCAAATAGCTTTAAAAATAAAGACACATCTTTAATGGTTTCGATAGCTACAATACCTTTTCTCAAAATGAAATTTAAAGGATTAATAGCTATTCTAAATCATAATCAAGAAGAATATAGATTTGCAACTTATAATTTCTCTAAAGTTAAAAAATTAACAATTAATGAAAACAACGTTTTTATTATTTTACAAAAAGGAAGATATAAACTTAAAATTGAAGCTAAAAACAAAGAAACTAGAAACTTGCCATCACCTAAAGAGGGTGTAATGAATCAAACGATAAAAGAAGGATTATCGGGTAATGTAAATATATCACTTTATCATAAAAACAATTTAATTTACCATGATTTAGGACAATGTGCAGGAATTGAAATAATGATGGATTAACTTTACATAACACAAAAGCAGAATATTTGTGTTTTTAAAAAAACAGAAGTATAATCAAGGTGAGGTGGTATTATATGAAATATAGATTTAATAAACGTTTAAATAAGAACGTTAGTGAAGTTGGATTTGGTGCTTGGCAACTAGGAGGCAAAGGGACTTGGAGTTATATGTCTCATGAAGAAGGATTAAACTTAGTTAAAGCGGCTTTAGATAAAGGAATTAACTTCTTTGATACTGCACCTAATTACGCTGATGGAAATAGCGAAATTATTTTAGGAGAAGCATTAAAAGGGATTAGAGATCAAGTTATTATCAATACAAAAGTAGGCCATGGTCCACTTGATGCATGGGAATTTACTAAAGCAGGAATAAGAAATTCAGTAGAAAGGTCCTTAAAGAAATTACAGACAGATTATGTGGATAGTGTTATTCTACATAATCCAGATAATTATATTTTTGAAGGACATAATGAATTAATAGATGAATTAATCAAATTAAAAGAAGAAGGTAAAACAAAATTAATTGGATATTCTATTGATTCTTTAGATCATTTAAAAACAGTACTTAACAATGGTATTGATTTTGATACAATTGAAATCATGTTTAATATGATTCATCAAGAACCAAAAGCATTATTTGATGAAGTTAAGAAAAGGAATATCTTTTTAATTATTAAAGTACCTCTTGATTCAGGTTGGTTAACTGGAAAATATAACCAAGATTCTACATTTACAGACATTAGAAGCAGATGGACTAAAGCGGATATTATATTAAGATCTGAAATTGTTGATAAAATTAAAGAAATAGTAAAAACAGATGACTTAGTTATTCCTGCTTTAAGTTATATATTACATTATGACGCTGTTACTAGTGTTATACCTGGAATGAAAAGTGAAAAGTATTTAAATGTAAACGTGAAGGCATCAGATAATAGATTGTCACATAACTTGATCAAACAATTAGTAGAATTATATAGTAATTATATAAGTAAATTTAATTTACCTTGGTAAGTAACATAAGACTTCATTTTATAAAGAATGAAGTCTTTTAATTTGCTTAGTCTAATAACAAAATATATAAAAGGTTTATAATTAATATATTGTTTCTTTAGCATCAAAAACACCGAGCCGTAGCACAAATAATTGAAAGTAATGAAATATACAATTAATATAGCCCTTTTAAATGGCTTTTTAATTTATGAAACTTTTCATATTAGTTCGTATTCAGTTCTCATTGACGATATAGAATACGGTTCTAAATTGAAAAATCTATTTAAAAAAAGAAAATGCTAGTATTAAAAAAAAATAAGCAAAACTATTATGTCAGCGAAAAGAGATTAGTAGTACAAGAGAGAATTAATTTATGTTTTAAAAGAATGAGTTTGTATCAATCTTGAGTCCACTTGGATGTAGAGAAACAGTAACCTTAAATATTACTAGTTGTCTTAACATTAAAGTCTGTTATATATGCCTTTGATAGGTTTGACATTTTAAGCTGAATATTATAAAATAGTAATAACTTAATATTGGCAGCCACACAGAAATGTGTGTACGCAAAGTCTCAGAGCTAACTTATGAAAATAATATGCTGGCTGGATTGCAACTAATCTAAAGACTTTTTTTTGCATGGAGTCTTTTTATTTTTTTTATTTTGTGTATTTTGTGAGCTAATATTTGGTTTTAAATGGAGGCGGTTAGATGATATATACTATAGTTAGTATTTTTGCTTTATTAATTGTTAATCTAATACACACACATATATTAGCAGATAAGAAATATTCAAACTATACTGTAATTTTAGTACTTTTAGGATTTACAGTATTATTATTTACTCCTGTTTTTTGGGTGGGAATAGTTGAAGGAACAACAATTAGATCCGTTTTATTAGGTTTGTTATATATTATTCCTCTTTATTATCTATATGATATGAGTTTTAAAAAGATATTTATTGTAATGCTTTATTGTTGGACTTATACCTCAGGCATCAATGTCATAGGCTTAGGAATAGCAGGGATTTTTGCTAGCGAAAGCACATTGATTATGTTTGCGTTTTATATTCAAGTAGTATTAATCATAATAACTTTTCCTTTTATTATAAAGTATACTCTAAATAAATTTAAAATAATTCTTAGTAATTTAAATAAAAGAAATCTAGATTTGCTTGTAATACTTGCATTCTTTATCTTTGCAGCACTAACTATAATAAGATTTTATTTTGATGTATATAAATATGCATTTTTAGTATTATCAATCATAGTTGGAGCGATAGCATTTAATTCATATCATTTATTTTTTAACATCACAGAGGCAAATATTAAGCTAAAAAAAGCATATAGAATGGTTAGTATCGATACGTTAACGGGAATCTATAACAGATATGCACTTTTAAGCGAAATGAATTCTAAAATTGATAAAGAAGAAGAATTTTCAATTCTATTTATGGATTTAGATAAACTTAAAAGTATTAATGATAACTATAGTCATGATTTTGGAGATAAGTATTTAATTAAATTCGCAAATAGTTTAAAAGAAAGCATAGGTAATAACGGAAAAGTATATCGTTTTGCTGGAGATGAATTTATTTGTATGATCTCAAATTCAAAAAAAGATATTGATATAAATGATATCAAGAATAAGATTCATCATCTAATGAATGAAGAATTTGATTTTAATGGTGTTAGTATTGGACAAGCAACTTATCCTGAAAATGGTGGAACTGTTAAAGAAATAATAAGCAAAGCTGATAAATCTATGTATATTGATAAGCATAGCAATAGAAGTAATAATCAAAGGGTAAGTGTCGAGGATATTAGTTCAACATAACAAAAAAAGAAGACAAATATTACTATAAGTAAAGCAATTATATGTTATTTGAATTATCCCTTACAATAAACGTTTTAAAGAAGTTGTAACTAGCGTTACAAAACAGTAAAAACCTTATGAAATAAATATTACATTTTAAGTCATACTAGATATTATTCTATTATGACTTTTTTTAAAAAAATATTTTTTACACGCTATAGAATTCATAGATAATACCTTTGAAAGATAAAAGATAAATTTAATTGACATATATTTTATGCTAACCTATTGTATTTATTTATATAATGCTTTAAAATAAACTTAAATTTATTATTAAATTTTTCTTTATGAGGGGTGTTTCATGAGTAAGGTTAGAGTAGTAGCTGGTTTATTGATGGACAGAAGAAAAAGATTACTTTGTTGTAGAAGAAAAGATGAAGGAGATTTGGCTTTAAAATGGGTTTTGCCAGGAGGTAAAATCAAAGCAAGAGAAACACATAAACAAGCATTAAAAAGAGAATTAAAAGAAGAATTAGAGATTGACGCTGTGATAGGGAAGCACTTTATAACAGTTGAACACAAATATGATACATTTAGATTAACGATGTATTGTTATTTGATTGATGATTATTATGGTGATATAAAGTTACATGACCATAATTGTTCTTTATGGATTGATTTTGAAGATTTGCCATATTTGAATTGGGCTGAAGCAGACTGGCCAATTGTGAATAAACTCTGTAATAAAAATGCATCATAAAATTATGGGCAAATACACTGTATGTATATTGCGACAAACAAATAAATACAGTATAATCTATTTATAATAAAAAATACTTGGAGAATAAATTTATGGAGAAATTCAAGAAGAAAATAAAATATTACTATGATCAATTTTTATTGCAAGGAACAGTTGCTTTAATATTATCCCTATTCTTTTTAATCATACTAATAGTATTTTTGATAGGATTACTAATTTACATTTTTAATCCAGAGACGTCATTTTTTAATCATGTATGGACTACCTTTTTACACACGCTAGATTCAGGAAGTTTGAGCGGAGAAACCGGCAGTTTAGCATATATGATTTTTATGTTCTTGGCAACTGTTTCAGGGATTTTTATCATGTCTTTATTTATAAGTTTCATTTTGAATGGATTTCAAAATAAACTTGAAAATATAAACAAAGGAAAATCTTTTGTCTATGAAAAAAATCATAATGTAATACTCGGTTGGAATGATAATATTTATATTATTATAGAAAAACTAATTGAAGCTAATAAAAACCAAAAAAGACATAAAATTGTAATACTTAGCGAATTGAAACCCTCTGAAATGATAGAGAAAATGAATGACTATGTTAAAGAAACTTTTTCAACCAAGATAATCTATCGAACTGGATCTATTTATTCACAAAAAGATTTATCTATGTGTAATATATTTGAATCGAAAAATGTAATCATATTAGAAGATGATTTAAACATAATTAAGGCATTAGTAGTATTAGAGAATATGGGGTTTAACCATAAATCTAAATCATTTATATCTGTTATCTTATCAGATGAAAATAACTATGATGTAGCCTATCAAACAATCCCTGATAGATTGGAAGTATTAGTGGTAAATGATGCTATTACAAGAATGATATCTCAAGCATGCATTCAACCAGGATTATCTTTTGTTTATAATAACCTAATTGATTTTGAAGGTGATGAGTTCTATTTTTATAAAAACAATAACTTAATTGATAAAACCTTTAAAGAAGTGTTATTATCATTAACAAATTCATCAGCAGTAGGTATATTTAGAGATCATAAAACAATATTAAATCCATCAATGAAAGAAAAAATTCTTCCAAAAGATGAAATTATAGTAATAGCTACAGATGATGATACTACTATATATTCAAACAACAAACCAATTATTGATTATGATTTAATCATAAATTCAAAACAGAATAATGGATGTAAAGAAGAACATATTGTTATTTTTGGTGTTAATGAAAGAACACCATTAATCATTAAAGAATTAGAAAAATATGTTACAGAAAATTCTTCAATAACAATAATTTGTGATGAAGATATTGATTGTGAAATTAAAAGTAATAAATTTGTACTGACTCATATAAAGGCTTCAAGCATTGATTATAAAACAATTAAAGATAATATTTCTAGAAAGATTACAAATATTATTATTTTCTATAATGAATCTACGAAAATATCAAACAGAGATTCAGAAACTTTATTAACATTATTGCATATTAAACAGTTAGAAAAAGAATTAAATCAAAAATTCAAAATTACATCAGAAATATATGATGTTAAAAACACGGAAATCTTAGATATGGCAAAATCAGATGATTTTGTTGTTAGTGATTTGATTTCAAATAAAATGTTAACACAACTAGCTGAAAACAGATATTTAAATGGTGTATTTCAACAATTACTTTCTATAGAAGGATCAGAAATATATGTTAAGCCAATAAAAGATTATATTAAGCTAAATGAAGAAATTAATATTTATACTCTTTTGGAATCAGTTTCAAGAAAAGATGAAATTTTTATTGGTTATAAACTAAGCGATTTAGGTAGCAAAGGAATTATTATTAACCCTGGAAAAAACAATAGAATAAGGTTTAAAGATAATGATTTTATCATTGTAATTGCAAAAGATTAAATACATAAAAAATGAATGTTACTATAAATATTGAATTATATTGAATATAAAATAAATAATATAATGTTTTATAAGAAATCTTAATATTAATTGGAGGGGAATTATGAAAAAGGGATTATTTATACTAATATTTTTTCTAGTGTTTGCTTTAACTGGTTGTATGGAACATATTGAGGATATAAATGGAGATGATACATCATTAGATTCATTTACAATTCAAGAAAAACTAGATAGTGGAACAATTTCAAGTAGAGGTTCATATAGCTCTGCTTCATATAGTGGTGGTACAACATTTGCTACTATGTATGAAGACATTGATTATGATAATATTTCAATGTCTTATGATTTATTTTCTGGAGTATCAAAAATACATGCTACAGAAGTAGACGATGATGATATTTTTACTATATCTGTCATTTATGAAATAATCAGTGGAAACTTTGAAGTAGCTTTAGTTAACCCAAATGGCTTAGTAATATTTCAGTTTACTGAGGAAAACAATAGTTTTACAGTAAATAATGCTATCGAAGGAATTTATTTTGTTATTATTGGTGGAGAAAGCGCAGAATTTGATATCGATATTTCAAGGAATATAGATTAATAAGAAATATGATAAAATAAAATAAAATAAAATAAAATAAAATAAAAAATGTCATTTATGTTCTGCATAAATGACATTTTCATATGTTCAATAACTATTTTAATAATTCAACCAATTGTCTTGGAGTAAGTAATCTACCAGATGATACAACTTTACCATCAACAACAAGTGCTGGTGTACTCATCACATTATATGAAACTATTTCATTATAATCTGTAATGTGATCTACATCAGCTTCTTTGTTTAATAATACTAATGCTTCTTTAACGTTAGCTTCTAATTTTTGACATTTTTTACATCCTGACCCTAAAACTTTAATATTCATCATTTTTCTCCTTTTTATTTTTATATAAACAGATATCCAAATAAATTAAATAGATATCCTGTAATGATAATACCAAGTGTAACTATAAAGACAAACAACCCTAGTAGTTTTGGTTTAACAACTTTTCTTAATAAGATTATTGAAGGTAAACTTAGTGCAGTCACAGCCATCATGAATGCTAAAACTGTACCTATACCAACACCTTTTAATACTAACGCTTCAGCTATTGGTAATGTACCGAATATATCTGCATACATTGGAACGCCAACAACAGTAGCAATTAATACTGAAAATGGATTATTTTCACCTAAAACAGCTTCAATTATGTTTTGAGGAATATACCCATGAATAATAGCGCCAATACCTACTCCTATTAAGATGTATATCCATACCTTCTTAATAACTTCCTTAACTTGTTCTATGGCATAATCATGTCTTTCTTTTCTTGATGGAATAGATACTTCTGCGTTCTCATCTACTTCACCAACACCCTGTAATACAAACTCTTCAATATAACGTTCCATTTTAAACTTATCAATTAAAGTTCCACCTAATACAGCTATAATTAATCCAACGACAACATAAGCTAATGCTATAGGCCAACCAAAAATGCTTGAAAGTAAAATTACTGAAGCTAGATCAACTAAAGGGGATGATATTAAAAACGAAAATGTAACACCGACTGGTAAACCTGCTTTAGTAAACCCAATAAAAATAGGAATAGAAGAGCAAGAACAAAATGGTGTCACAGTACCTAATAATGCACCGATAATATTACCTTTAATTCCTTTAAATCTAGATAATATCTTTTTAGTTCTTTCTGGAGTAAATTTAGCCTGTATATATGATGAAATATATATTAATACTGATAATAAAATAAATATCTTTACAACATCATACATGAAAAATGATAAAGCTTTAAACAAATATCCAGTTTCATCAATTTTAAACACATTTATGAGTAAAGAATCGACTAATGATTGAAGCCAAGTCATCTTCAATAAAATATCATTTAACCAGATAAAGGCATCCCTAATCCAAAGTAATATATCTTTTAAGAAATCCATGAACATCCTCCAAATAACATAGATAATCATAAATATAGATAAATATCTATATAATGAAACGCTGATATTTTAACATGCTTTTTTTGGCTTGTCAACAGAGATTGTCTTTAAATATAAAAAACACTTAAATTTAAATAAATCTAAGTGTTTTAAGTAATTTAATTTGTTTCTTTAAAATTTATTTAATATCCCAATTCCACATATATGCATGATTATAACTTACAGTAACATTAGTATTGTCTATATAATAAGTAGGGCTATAAGTTACTCCATTTAACTCGTATGTCACTACACAAATAATATTATCGATATCAAAAGTATAAGTTGAATATGTTTTATTATAATACAATATATCTTCTGCATCACTATCATAAGTGTAACGATATTCATAATCAGTAAAGTTTACCTTTTCAATATTTCCTTGAGATATTAATATTCCATCAAGATAAACTTTTACAGAAGGATTAGAAATATTATCAGGTAAGTTTAAATCATATCTTATTTGGAAATAAAATTCATTATCATATGAATGTTCCGAAAAATCTAAATAAAATTCATCTGAACTCGCAAAATAATCATCTACATATGTGATTCTTTCGACTAAGAATTCATCTTCTAATAAATTAAATGTAAGAGAGACCATATATAAAATTAATGTATACTTAATTATTTTTGAACTAATCTTTAATGTTTTATGAAGAATAATAGGAAAACTGATTATATAAGTTCCATCATTCAAGATAGCGCCTATCAATCCTGATATTAATATTAATAAACCAACTATATAAAGAAATATTAAAGAAAATCCATAAATAAAGTTGCTTGTTAAAAGTAGTAGATACACTATAATCATTAAACCATAGATAATTATATTGATAATTTTATACTTAATCTTATCTTTTTTGGAGAATATTTGAATAAATAATTTAATAAGAATAAAAGCTAAAAATAATCCAATAGGTACAAAAATTGATGTCCAATTTAAATCCCAATATATAATTTCTGGTGTAAATAATTTCTGAGTTATAATAACAAATCCAATGACTGATGAAAGAAACAATAAAGGTAAACCGATAACATATAAAAAACTCGGTATACTCATTAAAATAAATGATGCTTTATTTTTATTGTTAACAGCATTTTTTTTATTTTCCTGTTCTTGAATTAGTTCATCGACTGTTATATGAAAGACTTCAGCTAGTTTTTTAATGTTATATAAATCAGGTAAACCTTCATTTCTTTCCCATTTACTTATAGCTTGTCTACTTACTCCTATTTTAGAGGCTAATTCATCTTGTGAAAAATTATTATCTTTTCTAAGTTCAATAATTTTATTTGCTAAATATTCCATAAGATCAACTCCTTATAAATAGTATACAATATAATGAAAAAATACAAAGAAAATCTTTTTTGCTTTTTCGCAACTAATCGTTGCTGTCAGTTTTTGAGCATATAGTTTGACACAAAACTAGCCGTAAGGTATAATGAAAATAGTTTTATATCAAACTAATAAAAGGAGAATTAAAAATGAAAAAAAATACTTCAAGTAAAATTA
>CAZZPD010000026.1:0-16641 GCA_964655885.1 uncultured Candidatus Izemoplasmatales bacterium
AAATAAAAAAACATAGGTTGTGGATTCCTATGTTTTTTATATTTGGCATATTAACGTTTACTAAATTGTGGTGCTCTACGCGCTTTCTTAAGACCATATTTTTTACGTTCTTTAGCACGTGGGTCTCTTGTTACTAATCCGGCTGGTTTTAGGATTTTTCTGTATTCAGGGTTAACTTCTAGTAAAGCTCTTGTGATACCTAATCTGATAGCACCCGCTTGACCAATAAGTCCGCCACCATTTACGTTTACTGAAATATCAAATGTGTTCTCGTTAGATGTTAAAACTAATGGTTGAGAAACATCTAATCTAGCTAAAGATGAAGGAATATATTCTTCAAATTTACGACCATTAACAGTGATTTCACCATTACCTGGTCTAAGTATAACTCTAGCAACTGATGATTTTCTTCTACCAGTTCCACGATACATTACTGATTTAGACATATTTTTCTCCTAACCTTTTAATTCCATTACTACAGGTTTTTGAGCCATATGTTTGTGTTCAGGACCTGCGTAAACAAATAATTTTTTGTACATTTGATTTCCAAGTTTACCTTTTGGTAACATTCCTTTAATTGCAAGTTCAACCATTCTTGTAGGTTTTTCTTGCATTAATACTTTTGCAGTTTTTTCTTTTAAACCTCCAGGATAGTTTGAGTGTGTATAATATTTCTTCTTATTCCACTTATCTCCTGTTAGTTCAATTTTATCAGCGTTAACTACAATTACATAATCTCCACAATCCACATGAGGTGTGAATGTAGGTTTATGTTTCCCTCTTAGTACAGTAGCTACTTCTGTAGATAATCTACCAAGTCTTTTTCCAGCTGCGTCAATAACAAACCATTCGCGTTTTATGTTGTTTTCATTTGCCATAAATGTTTTCATTTGTAACCTCCTATTATATAGGCTAGTGGGTTATAAATTTTAAAAATGTACCTTAATTATCATATCATTTTACCCACTTTATGTCAACAAATTTCGATTGACACTATTATATTTTTTTAACTAATTTTATCTCCAGGTAATAATTTGTCTGAAACTTCTATAATATACAATATTTTATCACTAGTTTCTCCACATAAAATCATACCTTCAGAGAGTTCTCCTCTAAGTTTAACAGGTTTTAAATTAGTAACTACTTGTACAAATTTACCTATTAATTCTTCAGGTTTATAAAATTCAGCTATCCCTGATACAATATTTCTTACTTTATCACCTGTATCAATTTTAGAAACAAGTAATTTTTTAGCGTTTTCGTGTTTCTTACATTCTAGTATTTTACCTACTCTTAAATCAAGTTTAGCAAAATCAGTATATTCTATTTCTTCTTGCATAGGTAAAACTTCTCTTTTTGGTTCTTCATTTTTACCTTCATGCATTAACTCCTTAATTACTTCGCTTTCTTTTTCTAAGTCAAGTCTTGGGAATAAATGTTTAGGTTTTTTAACAACTGTATAAGTTGATTTTGAACCAAACTCTATATTTCTAAAGTCTCTTAAATCTTCTTCAACTCCCAAAAAGTCAAAAACATCCTTAGGTGTAGAAAGTAAGAAAGGTAAGTATAAAACACTTATTATTCTTATGCTTTCTAGTAAATGATACATTACTGATTCGAGTACATCTTTCTTATCCTCTTGTTTTGCTAGTTCCCAAGGGAATGTATCATCAATAAGTTTATTTGTTCTCTTAACTAAAACACTTAATTCTTGTAGAGCTTTAGCTAATTTAAATTCATCCATATTCTTTTGATAATTCTCAAAAGTTTCTTTAGCTACTCTTTCCAAATCTTCTTCGTGTTCTTTATATTCATGAAAATGATTCGTATTATTAACAGTGCCTTTAAAATATTTATTTACCATAGAAATACTTCTTGAAACTAAATTACCATAATCATTAACTAAGTCTGTATTTATTCTTTTTACATAATCTTCTGGAGTAAATACGCCATCGTTACCATATGCAATTTCTCTTACAATATAATATCTGAATGCATCTAAGCCATATCTTTCAACTAACTGCTCAGGATAAATTACGTTACCTTTAGATTTTGACATTTTTCCATCTTTCATCAAGTACCAGCCATGTGCAAATAATCTAAATTTAATAGGAATGTCTAAAGCAATCAACATAATTGGCCAATAGATTGCATGAAATCTTAATATGTCTTTACCTACAACATGGATAACTTCATCTCCGTTAATCCAATATTTTTGATATAAACTATCATCTTTAGAACCATATCCTAAAGCTGTAATATAATTACTTAATGCATCAATCCAAACATATACTACATGTTTTGGATTTGATTTTACTTTAACGCCCCAAGAAAAAGCAGTTCTTGAAACTGATAAATCTTGTAATCCAGATTTAATAAAAGAAACAACTTCATTTCTTCTAGTTTCAGGAACAATAAATTCTGGATTCTTATTGATATAATCCAATAATTTATCTGCGTATTTTGTTAATCTAAGGAAATATGTTTCCTCTTTAATTACTTCTGTTTGACTACCGCAATCAGGACATTTATCTCCATCAACTAATTGAGTTGGAGTAAAGTAAGATTCACAACTAACACAGTAATTACCTGAATATTCACCAAGATAAATATCATCATTAGCTAATAGCTTTTCAAATATTTCTTCTACAACATCTTCATGTCTTTTTTCAGTTGTTCTAATAAAGTCATCGTTTGAAATCGCTAATTGTTTCCATAAATCTTGTGCAAGTCCTGCAATATAATCCACATGATCTTGTGGGGTTTTATTGTTTTTCTTAGCCGCCTCTTCTATTTTTTGTCCGTGCTCGTCTGTCCCTGTTAAAAATCTAGTATCATATCCTTTTAATTTTTTATATCTAATTATACTATCACATAAACAAGTAGTATAAGCTGATCCGATATGAAATTTCCCACTAGGGTAGTAGATTGGAGTAGTTATATAAAATGTTTTGTTCATACTATCACCTCTTAATAAACCACATTTTTTTTAAGTTTCTCTACAGCTTTTTCATTTATAACTGTTCTTATAATTTCAAATACAAAATCGTATACTGCACCTACTGATCTAGCGGTAATAAATATACCATCTCGTACAACTTTTAAGTCATTCATTCTTATTGCTTTTCCCATTTCTTTTTCTGTGCCTGGGAAAGATATATATTTTCTATTATCCATAATGCCCATCATTCCAAATACTGTAGGCGCAGCACAAATGGCCATTAACCATTTTTTATTTTCATAGAACTTAGAAACCAGTTCTCTAACTGATTCTGTTTCTCTCAAAATAAAAGCATGTCCTCCTCCAGGAATAAATAAACCATCATAGTTTGATTCATCTGCTTTTTTCATAAGTAAATCAGGTATAACTTTTATACCTTTAGAACCTATAACGGTTTTCTTGTTAAACACTGAAGCTATATCAACTTCAATCCCAGCTCTTCTAAGTAGTGCAATTGTTCCCAAGGCTTCCATATCCTCGAAGCCATCAGCTATTATGCATAAGAACTTCATCATATCACTCCTTATCTATTTTCTCTTTTAAGTATTCTTGATATATCTGATTTTTAGGTATACCAGTTAAACTAGAAACTTTCTTCATAGCTTCAGTTTTTTTCATCCCTGTTTCTAAAAAGAAATCAACTTGTTGAGTAATACTTAAATTAGATTTTTCTTCTAGTTGTTCATATCCTTCTATAACAACAACTAATTCTCCTTTTAATTCTGGAATATCAGAATATTCCTTTAATTTTCCTTTAATAATTTCTTCATAAGCTTTTGTTATTTCTCTTGCAATAACAAAATCGCGATTGCCAAATACTTGATACATATCTTTTAATGTCTCTTTAATTCTATGAATCGCTTCATAAAAAATTAATGTAGCACTTTGATATTTTAATTCTTCTAGTTGTTCTAATCTTTTCTTGTTTTTTGCATCTAAAAATCCATAAAACAAGAAAGGATGGGTTTTGATTCCAGACATTGTTAAAGCTGGAAGTAGAGCATTAGCACCCGGCAAAGATACGACATTAAAATTATTTTCAATGACCTCTTTAACTAAATCATATCCTGGGTCACTAACTAAAGGCATACCAGCATCAGAAACCAGTCCTACATTTAACCCATTTTTCAAATCCTCTAGAACATCATTTATTTTCATGTTAGAGTTATGCTCATGAAAACTTATTAACGGTTTTTTTATATCAAAATGAGTTAACAACTTTTGGGTAACTCTTGTGTCTTCCGCATATATTTTGTCTACTTCTTTTAAGATATTTAAAGCTCTAAATGTTATATCTTCCAGATTGCCTATAGGGGTAGCAATTAAATATAAAGTACTTTTATTAGATTGATAGTTAAGGTTTCTTAACATAAGAATCATCTCCTAGATGAAATATTTCTAATACTTCATCAGTATAATTTGTGGATTCATCATAGATTACTAATGGCTTTTCAATTTTAATATTGCCTGTACCACCATTAGCTCTAGCATCGATTAAAACCATCATAGCATCTTTAGATAATTTAGTATAAACAAACTTCATTCTCTTTATAACAAATCCATGTTTATTAAGCAATATTATGATTTCATCTAAACGATTGGCTCTATGAATAAAATTTAAAGATCCACCATTTGTTATCATCTTTTTAGCTGAAACAATAATTCCCTCTAAATCAATGTATACTTCATGTCTAGATATTGTAAGTGAATCTAAATCATTTAAGAAATCATCATTATGATATTTAAAGAATGGTGGATTAACTGTTATCACATCAAAGATGTTGGTTTCAAAATCTTTGTATGCTTCTAGAATATCTCTTTTGTATATTGTAATTTGATCTTCAAGATTATTTAATTCAATGCTTTTCTTAGCTAATTCAACTACTTCGTCTTGAATATCAATTCCTATAATTGGTTTTTTTGTTTTTAATGATAAGTATAACGGTATAGGACCTAGTCCAGTTCCAAAATCAATGATTTTCTTAGCTCTTAGGTTAATATTAGTAAAATCAGCTAATAATAAAGAATCCAAAGAAAATCGGAATAAATCTTTTCTTTGAATAATCTTTAACCCATCATATGCTAATAAATCATGAACTTCTTCCTTAACCATAATTATTCCTCTAAGTTTAATAGCTCCTTATCATTTACATTTAAATCATCTTTTGAAGCGGTTTCTCTAAACTTGACATCTTTTATATCAAAAGTATGCGGATTGCCTTTTATATCTACTGTCACTTCTTTTAAAACAAAATTAAGATTTGTTACTTGCCCTTTTCCTTCAGGCGTTTTAACAACTGAACCCATTTTAGGCATTGTATTTCTTGTTTCTTTATAGTAATCATCTTCATAAGTAATACAGCAAAGCAATTTACCACAAATACCAGATATATTATTAGGGTTTAATGATAAATTTTGGTTCTTAGCCATTTTTATTGAGACAGGTTGGAATTCATTTAAGAATTTAGTACAACATGTTTGTCTCCCGCACGGACCAATTCCGCCTAGAACTTTAGCTCCATCACGTGTGCCAACTTGTCTTAACTCAATTCTTACATGAAATTCATTAGCTAAGTCTTTAACCAACTCTCTAAAGTCTACTCTACCTTCTGCATTAAAATATATGATTAATTTAGATCCATCTAATGTATATTCACAATTAAGTAACTTCATTTCTAAATCATTTTTCATTATTAATTCTTCAGTTCTCTTAAGAACATTCGTTTCTTTTTCTAAGTTTTCTTCGTATTTTTTAATATCACTTTCTCTAGCAATTCTAACGATTGGTTTTAAAGGAGATACTAAGTCTTCGTTTCCAATTTGCATTTTATCAGAAACGACAAATCCTAATTCTACTCCCCTAGCAGTTTCAACTACTACTTTATCTCCGTTCTTTACATCTATATTTGCAGTATCAAAATAATATTTTTTTCCTAAACGATTAAACTGTATAGCTACTACAGTATGTTGCATATTAATAACCTCTTTCTAAGCAAGCAAGCATTTTGTCAAATGCTAGTTTGTTGTTGATATTATACTTCAATCTTGCTTTTAATCCAAGCATATTGGTAATGTTTTCTTCAATGTGTTTTTGAGAAATTTTTTCTGATAGTTTTTTGATCGTATCAATTTCTTCTTCAAAGCATATATTATTGTGATGTCTTAATTGGTAATGAAGTACATCTTTTTGATAAAAAATCATTAAGGTTAAGAAAAAATCTGTAAAATCATAACTCTTAAATATTTCTTGGCTACTATCCTTAAATAACAATACCGGTGATATTTCATTAACAAGAATCCCTTTATAAATCTCTGTAACTAACTTGATGATATTGATCATTTCAAAGTCTTCCGCAAATTTTATCGCTGAGCCCATATCCACTGTATATTCACTGATTGAATTAGCTATATTTGGTTGAATGCCTTGATTCAATAAATGTTCTTTAATTAGGTTCCTATCAATCGGTTTAAAATGTAATGTTTCTGCTCTAGAAATAATCGTTTTTAATAAAGAGTTATAATTTTCTGTTATTAAAATTTGATAAATATCTTCCCCTGGTTCTTCCATTGTTTTAAGTAGAGTATTACTAGAAGTAAGGTTTAATTTATCCGCTTCTTCAATAATATAAATTCTCGGTCCCTTCTCAATTGAAGCTTTAGAAAACTCATTAATTAAATTTTGGATTTGATCCTTCTTAATAACTTTACCTTTTGGTTTTACATAAAACACATTTGGATGAATTCTATTATCTATTCTTCTACAATTATGGCATTCATTGCATGGGTTAAAATGATTCGGATTTGTGCATAACAAAGATTTTGCATAGAGAAATGCAGTACTTGTTTTTTTAGTGCCATTAGGCCCTTCAAAAATATATGCATGTGCAATACGATTTAATCGATAGCTATTCGTAATAATTCTAGCAACATCTTTTTGATATTTGCTTACTTCATCCCATGAATATACTGACATATTGCTCCTTTCTAGATAATAGATTTTATTAGATTTATTGCTTCATTAGCTACATCTAATATTGGTTGTTCTCCATTAACTTTTTTAATTCTTTCTGGATATTTAGTTATTAAATCTAGATATCCTTGATAGATTTTTTGATGAAATTTAAGCTTTTCTAAATCTAACCTATTGATTTCTCTATTAGGTGTATTAAATACCCTTTTTAAGCCAACTTCTGGTCTGACATCTACAAATATAGTCAGGTTAGGTAAAGTTGATTCTATAGCGAATTTATTGATTGAATACACTTCTTCTAACCCTAAATTTCTAGCTATTCCTTGATAAACTAAAGAACTATCTACAAAGCGATCACATAGAACAATTTTTCCTTCATTTAAGGCAGGAATCACTTTTTCTATCAAGTGTTGTCTTCTTGAAGCCGCAAACAATAAAGCTTCTGTTCTAGCGTCCATTTCTATATGATCAACATCTAAGATTATATCTCTAATCTTCTCTGATATTTTTATTCCACCTGGTTCTCTAGTAATTAAAACTTTATATCCATGATTTTCAAAATATTTTTGTACTTCTTTTATAACTGAAGTTTTTCCTGAGCCTTCAGTTCCCTCGAAACTAATAAATCTTCCTTTCATAAAACCACCTGCTTTACCATACTATTATCTCATAATTAAACAATTTTTTAAATATATTATTTTAATTAAATAAATTAGTATGTTACAATATATGCAGAGGTTAATGTTAAATGCAAATTGATATTAGAAATTTATCTTTTGCCTATGGGCACAAAACAATAATCAATGGTTTATCACATACAATAAATCCTGGAGATTATTTAGTTATTCAAGGGAAAAATGGTAGTGGTAAATCAACTTTAATTAAATGTTTATTAGGAATTAATTCTGTTAAAAATGGAATGATTTTTTTAGATGATGATGACATTAATAACTTTGGTAAATGGACTAAATTCGGTTATGTTAGTCAAAACTTTGATGGTTTTAATTATGAGTTTCCGTTAACCGTTCAAGAATTACTTAAGTTTTCTTCAATCACAAAAGCTTCTGAACATAATTATTTAATGTTACTAGATCAAATGGGTATTTTAGATATCGTTAATGATAATATAAACTCTTTGTCTGGAGGACAATTACAAAGAGTATTTATAGTTAAAGCCATGTTAAATGATCCTGAGGTTTTGATTCTTGATGAACCTACAGCTTCAATTGATAAGCAAAATTCTGAATTCTTTTACAAAACTGTTGATGAACTAAACAAACAAGGAAAAACCATTATTTTAATTACCCATACAGATTCAATTGAAAATCTAAATTATACTCATATTCTGAATATGGGATTAGATTTAAATACTACAATTACTGCTAGGTCTGTTGAAGGAGATGATGAATTATGATGTTGTCATTCTTCTCTGACTTGTTCCAACAAGATTTTATGTTAAGAGCGTTGTTCGCTGGTATTATTTTAGGCGCTATGGCTCCTGTAATTGGATCTATTGTAACTGTAAGAAGATTATCATTTATTGCGGATACATTAGGCCATTTTTCTTTAGTTGGTATTTCAGTAAGTTTATTCTTATCAACTTTTGGATTTGCAATGTTCTTAGAAAAACCTTTGTATTTAGGAATTTTCTTTTCAGTTGTGGGTGGTTTCTTAATCGAGTTATTCAGACGATCTTATAAAAATTATAAAGAGATTTCAATGGTCATTGTTATTAGTTTGGGTTCTGCTTTAAGTGCTATTTTCTTTTCTCTCGCAAAGAAAACTGGTTCTTTATATAATTATTTATTTGGTTCAATTCTTACTATTACTGATTATTATTTAGTTATAATATTAATTACCGCTATTATTGTTACTTTATTGTTTGTCATATTTGGCAAACAAATCCTATCTGTAAGTTTCGATGAAACTACTGCTAAATTTTTAGGTATTAATGTTAGTTTATTCCAAATGTTATTTATGATTGTTTTATCAGTTGTTGTATCTGTATTACTTGAATCAGCGGGTGTATTATTGATTTCATCTATGATGATTATTCCTGTAGCTGCAGCTATGAGAATTGGGTGGAGTTATAAATCCACATTAGTAATTTCAGTAGTGTTTTCTGAATTATCTGTTCTCTTTGGCTTATGGATGGCTTATTCATTAAGAATTCCTTCTGGAGCAGCTATCGTTTCAGTGAATATTATCATTTTATTGGTAGTGGCAATTAATAAAAGAATGAGAGATAGAAGACAGATTAAAAAACTAGACAAACTTAAATAAAAGATAAAGCACTGAGTTTTCAGTGCTTTTTTAATAAAATATTTTATCTAAATATAATCCTGAAGCAGGTGCTAAATCTTTAGTGTGATTTCTGCTTTTTTCTTTAAGAATATCAGTAATTGATAATGTTAATTTGCTTGTAGACTGAAGATATAAAGTGTATACAATGATTCTAATCATATATCTTAAGAATCCGTTACCTTCAAATATTAAATTAACTCCCTCTTCTGTTTCTTGAAGTTCTGCTTTATATATAATCCTAATGGAATCTTTTGGTTCCCCTTTGCAAAAACTAGTAAAATCGTGTTCTCCTATAAGTTGTTTAAGATTGTTTCTTAATAGCTCTAAATCTAAGTCTTTACAATACCATTCATAATTTGCTCTAAATGGATTAAGATTATTTAATCTTATTTTATATAAGTATCTTTTTTTATAAACATCATACCTAGCGTGAAATAATGGATGGGTTTTAGTTACTTCTTTTACTAAAATATCATTTGGTAGATGATAATTTAGTAACTGTAGCCATCTATCAGAAGATATCCCTCTAATTGAATCAAAATGAATTACATAATGATAGGCATGAACCCCGGTATCTGTTCTTGAGGCGCCTTGAACTAAGGTTTCATAATCGTTAACAGTGGAAACAACCTTAGATAATTCTCCTTGAATGGTTTTATGATTTTTTTGAATCTGAAATCCATTATAAAGATGTCCATCATAAGAAATAACAGCTTTATACCTTGTATATTTAATTGGTTCTGTAATAATAATGATTCTTTGTATCAAATCATTTTTATACCCTATTTTAATAGGATTTTGTTCTGAGTTATACCCATATAACATTTGTGAATTATCAATAGTATTTAAGTATAATTCATTGAATTTATCCGAATGTTTTTTTATAAATGTAGTTACTTCTTCTATCCCCAATATTACTGAATCATTATATTTTAACCCCACATCAATACATAATTTATTTATATCTAAATTCATTATGTAATCACCTTCAATACAATTGTTCCCGCAAAGCATATCAATGTAAATACACCAATATAAATATCAATCACAGAAAAATTTAAAACATTAATTCTAGTTCTTTTTTCTCCCGGAACAAAATTTCTAGATTCCATTGCATCAGCTAATTCTTCACTTCTTATGAAGGCGATAATAAACATCGGAATTAATAAAGAAATAATTTGTTTTAATTTATCTTTAAGCTTTCCTTCTCTAAAATCAGCGCCTCTACTAGCTTGAGCAGCCATGATTTTTTGTGCCTCATCAAATATAGTTGGAATATATCTTAAGCTAATAGAAATAATTAATGCAAACACCTCAGAATTGAATCCTATTTTCTTTAAAGGTCTCATTAAACTTTCTATTCCTTGAGTTAAATCGGTTGGTCTAGTTGTTAATGTTAGTACAGTAGTGAATGTAATGATTATAATTAGTCTAATTACTACAAAAAGTGACATTTCAATACCTTTTTGATATATTACAAAATTAAAACTATAAAAGTTATTTGCATAATCTATATATCTTAGTATAAAATATGCCCCAAAGATAAAAGCAATAAATAATAATATTTTAAATTTACCTAATCTAGCTAAAAGTCTCCATACAATAAATGCGCCAACAATAGCTATAACACTATAAAGGTTAAAATTCATTACAGCTTGAGATACAATAACCCCTTCTTGATTCAAGGCAATTTGAAATACAAATGTAAAGATTAATAATACAAATATCGGCTTTAATCCTTTAGCTACCTTAAATACAGATATCTGCCCTACAACTAGTAGCATTAATGCAACGCCTAAAGCTATTAGTAATTGATAAGTTGTCTCTAACATAAATACGGATATCATTAAGAAGATTACTGAAACTATTTTTGTTCTTGGGTCTAATTTATAGAAAAATCCTTTTCCAGGGATATATTGACCAATAATTATATTATTCATTACTAGTCACCCGATTTATTTCTTTGATAACTTCTTCTATATTCTTCTTATATATATCGATATCTAGTTTTAATTCTTCCTTTAAGTATTTTAATGTTTTAATCGTGTTAGGATAATCTAAATGATTGTGTTCTAATACATCACTTCTAAATAATTCATCTGGAGTTCCATCAAATGATAATTCTCCATCCTTAAGCACTAGTGCTCGGTTAAAGTATTTATACACTAAATCCATATCATGGGTAATGATGATAATTGATTTATTTGTTTTGTTATGAATATCTAAAAATAGTTCCATTAAAGTATCTCTACCTGCTGGGTCTAATCCACTTGTAGGTTCATCTAGAACTAACACATCGGGATCAATTGCTAGGATACCTGCGATACTTACTCTTTTCTTTTCTCCGCCACTTAAGTTAAATGGATTTCTTTTTAAATAACTTTCATCTAATCCAACTAAACTCAATGCTTCTTTTGCTTTTTTCTTAGCTTCTTCTAGAGAAACTTTAAAGTTTAGTGGACCAAACATAATATCTTTTTCTACTGTTTCTTCAAACAATTGATATTCAGGAAATTGGAAAACTAATCCTACATTCTTTCTTATAGAATTATATTTAATTTTCTTATCTCTTTTTTGAGTTATATGATTGCCAAAAATATCTAATGAACCGCTTGTAGGAAAAATCAAAGCATTCATATGTTTAGCTAGTGTAGATTTACCGCTACCAGTGTGCCCTATTAAAGCGATAAATTCATTTTCTTTTTCAATCTTTAAACTTATATTTTGAATTGCCTTATAAGTTTTTTTGGTGTATGAAGGATATTCGTGAGTTACTTCATTAAAGTATATTCCCATAATTTATCCTTTATCGCTTTATTTTCAATCTTAGAAGCAACATTTAACGCCACAGGCAATTCTAAATGACATTGTTCAAATGCTTCTCTGTTTTTTAATAAGTTTCTTGTTTCATCAAAAGCTGATACTTGGCCTTGATTCATAATCAAAATTTTATCAGCTAAAACCGCTTCATTGACATCATGAGTAATCATGATGATAGTGAAGCCTTCTTTGTTTAATAATTTTATATAATCAATTAAATCATTTCTTGTGAAAGGATCTAACATAGAGGTTGCTTCATCAAAGATTAATATCTCACTTCTCATAGCTAATATTCCGGCTATAGCCACTCTTTGTTTTTGTCCACCACTTAAGTTAGAGGGCTGTTTGTCTAAGTATTTTAACATTCCGACTTTATTAGAATAATAGGTTATTCTTTCAAGCATTTCTTTTCTAGGAACACATAAATTTTCCATACCAAAAGCGATGTCATCTCTTACAGTAACACCTACAAATTGATTATCTGGGTTTTGAAATACGATTCCTATTTTTTTTCTTAGGTCATAAGCTGTTTCTTGATTTAGCTCAATTCCATCAATCGTAATTGTTCCACTTTTTGGTTCTAATAAGCCAACAAGTATTTTGGCTAATGTACTTTTACCAGAACCATTATGGCCTAAAATAGATATCCAATCCCCTTTATTAATCTTAATATTTATATTTTTTAAACTCTGTTTTTCTTCAATATATGAAAAAGAAACATCTTTAACTTCTATTAAGCTCATATTCCACCGTCCAACTAAATATTATACCAAATATTGGGTAAAATATCTAATTTAATAATGCATTTTCAACATCTCTTAAAGCAACAATTCCCAAAAGTTTTTCATTCTTGTTTCCGTTTTCTGTAACTAATAGTAATAATAGTTCTCTTCTATGTTTCATATCAATATTATATAAATCATATGCGTCATGAATGCTTGCATGTCTAGAAATAAATTCGAAGTATTTTCTAGGATCACTGTTTAAATCAATCGCCTCTAATATATCTCTAATTTTCATATGTTTGTTTACTGATTCATTCTTATATATCGACAAATAATCATAGATTGATTTTTCAGTAAATATACCCATTAATTGATTGTTATCAATCACAGGTATCGTATTATAGCCATGTTCTTTTAGAAGATTAATTGCTTCAGATATTTTTGAATCTAAAGTAACTGTTTTTAGCTTAGAAAATCTAATCATAATGTTTTCTATTTTCAAAGGATCACAGATTTTATTTACTATTTTTTCAAATTCATTAACAAATCTATCACTAGGAACAAGTACATCATTATTATGCGATATTATATTTCTAATTTGTGAAGCCTGCTGGATAATATCGAAGTTATGTTTATTATTGATATTTGGGTTTTTATTTGATTTTTTTACTTTATATAAAGTCGACATAAACCCTGAGTACGAATAACTATTTTGGTTATATTCTACTCTTAAGTGTTTTTCTAATTTCTTAAATAAATCTAAAAATTTAGTTTCATTACTCATATTTATATCCTATTCAATTGCATCATTTATGCTAAGCGTATATGTATAATCATCTAAATTAAGTTCTCCAAAAGATATACTATCTTCTAAATCATCTTTATTCATTCTATTAAATATATTATCAAGAATTGACATAGATAAATTCATATTACCTAATTGATAAGAAGATAGTGTAAATATAACACTAGGATTAAGTGATAAAAGATTAAAATCTATATCAAAAACCATAATTAAAGCTGTGTCCGCCTTAAATAAAAACTGAAATCCTCCAGAAATTGTTATTACGATTTGATTTTCATCATTGATTTCAGCAAAGATATAATCAACATAAAAATTATCTTCAGCAGCTACATTTAGACATGCACTTGTTGTGCAATCTCCTAATGGATCATAATCTTGATTTATGTTATCTCTTATTGAATCTAGTAAAATTAAATTGAAGATTTCTTCAACTAATGTATACCTTTCTTCCTCTTCAGCCAATAATAAATTCAATGTTTTAGTTTTAGCAAAAGTTAATAAGTCTCCAGATGTTTCATATACATCTTGTGGCAAATCATTTGAAGTTACCTCATATTTTATTCTACCTAAAAAAACAGAAACAACTATACCTAAAACAACTAATATTAGAACAAACACTATAATTAATTTTTTTATAAATTTAAACATATAATCACCTCTATTAAACTATAACATTTTTATAGTATTAATACAATTTCAAATAAATTAAAAACCGAGAAATTAATCTCGGTTTTAATATTTAATATTAATTATACTAATTCAATAATAGCCATTGGACAAGAGTCGCCTCTTCTTGGTCCAATTTTGTAAATACGTGTGTATCCACCATTACGTTCTTTGTATCTAGGTCCTAATTCTGTAAATAATTTTGTTAATGCATATGTATCATCAATTTTTAAATCTCTTACAGTTTTTTCAGCAAGTCTAGCTGAGTTTAAATCACCTTTTTTAGCTTTTGTGATTAATTTTTCAACAGTTCTTCTTACTTCTTTAGCTTTAACTACAGATGTTTCTATCTTTTCATGCATGATAAGTTGCGTAGCTAAATCACGAATTAGTGCCTTACGATTAGCGCTATTACGATTAAGTTTAGTATATCCTCTACTAGCCATAATTATCTCTCCTATCGTTTAGTGTTTAGCCAAACCAAGATTCATCTCTTCAAGTTTTAGCTTAACTTCTTTCAATGATTTTTTACCTAAGTTTCTAACTTTCATCATATCTTCTTCTGATTTTTCAATCAATTCACCAAGCGTATGAATTCCAGCTCTTTTTAAACAGTTGTATGATCTTACAGAAAGATCTAAATCTTCAATTGGTTTTTCTAAGTTGCGATTTTTCTCTTCGCTCTTTCTTTCAACCATGAAGTCTTCTTCTAATTCAGCTGTTGAAAGTTCAACTAAAACTTGGTAATGATCAATTAACATTTTTGATGCAATACCAATTGCATCTTTTGGATTAATTGAACCGTTAGTCCAAATTTCCATGATTAATTTATCATAGTCACCAGAGTCTTCAACTCTAGTTTTTTCAACTGTGTAATTAGCTCTTACAATTGGGGTATAAATACTATCAATTGCGATATCATTTACATCTTCAGTATATGCAGCGTTTTCTTTAGAATTAATGTAACCATTACCTTTTTTAGCTTTCATTACCATTCTAAATTCTTTTCCAGCATTTACATGACATATATAATGATCAGGGTTAACAATTTCAACTTGTTCATCTGCTAATATATCACTAGCATAAACATCTTTTGGTCCTGTTACAGTAATGTCCAAACGCTTTTCAACTTTTGGATCTTCATTATCGATTGATAAAACTACTCCCTTTAAGTTAAGTACAATCGTAGTAACATCTTCCACAACATCATTAATTGGTGTGAATTCATGTACTACATCATCGATATTCACGTTAACAATTGCAGCTCCAGGTAAAGACGACAATAAAACTCGCCTTAATGAATTACCGAGAGTAATTCCAAACCCTCTTTCAAGAGGTGTAATTACAAACTTACCATAAGTTTCATTAATTTCTTCGGTTAATGTTTTAGGTTTTTCGAATTTCAAGTCTTTCATGGATATGCCTCCTAACCACGTGGTCGTTTTCTTGGACGACAACCGTTGTGCGGAACTGGTGTAACATCTTTGATAGCTGTGATTTCTAATCCTGCCACTTGTAAACTTCTAATTGCAGCTTCACGTCCAGGTCCTGGACCTTTAACTTCTACTTCAACTTTTTGAACGCCGTGGTCCATGGCTGATTTAGCAGCTGCTTCTGATGCTAGACCTGCAGCGAATGGAGTTGATTTACGGCTACCTTTGTATCCGATTGCTCCAGCTGAGCTCCAAGCAATTGCATTACCTTTTACATCTGTAATTGTAATAATTGTATTATTGAAAGTCGAATGAATATGTGCTATCCCTGAAGGAATATTCTTTTTCACACGACGTTTAGTTCTTACATTACGTGCCATTTAATTCAATTCTCCCTTCTTATTTCTTCTTATTAGCTACAGTTCTTCTTGGACCTTTTCTTGTTCTAGCATTATTTCTAGTGTTTTGTCCGCGTACTGGTAGCCCTCTTCTGTGACGTAAGCCTCTATAACATCCAATTTCCATAAGTCTTTTGATGTTCATAGCTCTTTCTCTTCTTAAGTCACCTTCAACTGTAAATTTTTGTACTTCTTGACGAATTTTTACTACTTCTTCGTCAGTTAAATCTTTTGTTCTTTTATCTTCAGATATACCAGCAGCTGCTAATATCTTTTCTGATCTCGTTCTACCTATTCCATAAACGTAAGTTAGAGAAACAACAATTCTTTTTTCTCTAGGAATATCTACTCCTGCAATACGTGCCATAAGTACCTCCTATTTTCCTTGTCTTTGTTTGTGTTTTGGATTTTCACAAATAACAAGTACTTTTCCCTTTCTCTTGATTATTTTACATTTATCACAGATTTTTTTAACAGATGGTCTTACTTTCATGCCATTACCTCCTAAAATCTTTCTTT
>CAZZPD010000027.1:0-3141 GCA_964655885.1 uncultured Candidatus Izemoplasmatales bacterium
CCTCCTAATAAATAAAAAATCCTTTACAATGTAAAGGACGAATTTAACCGTGGTACCACCTTAGTTCTAGATTACTAGCACTTTACCCTTTAACGCAGGGAAACGAAGATGTTTAATCTCACTCCAAGGTAGATAGAATCGTATCTTTGTTAGTTTACACCAACCACTAACTCTCTTTAAAAGAATCTTATTCATTGGTCTTGTCATCGTTTTATATGTCACATGTATTATATTTTATATTTAGGGCTATGTCAAGCCACTTTTAAAGAATAATTGTTATATTAATTAAACAAGAAAAAAAGTCTAGATTAACTAGACTAATTTTTGTATATTTTAATATCTTTGATTATAAAATCAACCGGGAAAATTGAATCGTCTACAGGTCCACCAAATTTACCACCAATAGCTAAATTCATGATAAAGAAAAATTCATGATCAAATGGCCAACCTCTATGTGATGTATCTTGTTTATCATACTTAGTATACTTAACCATTTCAATATCATCAACATAATATGTGATTGAATCTTCTGTCCAATCAATTGCATATTTATGAAATGAATCACTTAATCCATTTAATTTTCTTTCAAAATAATATGGATCACCTTTTACATGGTTATAACTTTCGGTATGTAAACATAAGAATACTTCATCTTGATTTCTTCCCACATGCTCCATAATATCAATTTCACCAGAATTTGGCCATCTGCCATATGGGCTAGTTTCACTTAACATCCATAAAGCTGGCCAAGTTCCTTTTCCCTTAGGAACTTTGGCAATAATCTCAATTTTTCCGTATTTAAATGATAATTTATTTCTTGTATTAAGTCTTGCGCTTTCATATATGCCATTTTCTAAAGTCGCTCTTAATACTAATCCATTATCAAAAAACAGGTTTTTTGGTTTATTTACATAGTGTTGCAATTCATTGTTAGCCCATTTGTCGCCAACTGCTATATTCCAAATGTTTTCATCTAGTTTGGTTTCTTTAGTAAAGTCAAAGTGTTTGATTAATTTCATATGCTTCTTGTTGTTTCGCCTTCTAATATACTTGTTTCTATGGTGATTGTTTCACCTTTATTTGTCTGTTTCTTTTGATTAATCATCTTCAGAATTTTTTTAGCAGCTATTTTTCCCATTTGTTCTGTATCTTGTTTTACTGTAGTTAATAATGGTGTGATAAGTTGTCCTGCTTCAATCCCATCAAAACCGATAACACTATAATCATCTGGAACTTTTAACCCTTTGCGTTTAATTGCTTGAATCGCACCAATCGCTAGCATATCTGATGCACAGATAATCGCTGTAGGTTGTTCTTTAAGTTTTAAAACTTCATTCATCGCATTAAAGCCGTTTTCTTTAGAGTAAAATTCACCATTTAGCATGTAATCATCATTTACTTCTAAGTTATATTTTTCCATTGCTTTAATAAAACTTTCTATTCTTAAACTACCAATATATGTATCTGGAGCACCAAAGATATTAGCTATTTTTGTATGTCCTAGGTCTTTAAGATATTTAACTGCACTTTCTATACCTTTTTCATTATCTGATGTAATATTACATGTACTTGATTCACTATAATCTATCATTACCATTGGTAATTTGCTTTTGTATAGTTCAAGCATTTCATCTGAGTTAAATTCAGCACATAATACTAAAATAGCTTCTACTTGTTTTCTTATACTGTGTTGGTAGTAAGAACCTACATTTCCATTTGCTTGAGTTTTAGATAAAAACATAATATCATAGCCTAGTTTTTCAACTTCATTTTTAAATGATTCTAAAACCTTAGAAAACAAAGGATGCTGTAATCCTAACCCAGTTATTTCTTCGAAAATAATACCAATAGTATAGGACTTTTTACTAACCAATCCTTGTGCTTGTGCATTAGGAATATATCCCATATCTTTACATATTTTTTTAATATGTAGTTTGGTTTTTGATGCGATATCAGGATAGTCATTTAATGCTTTTGATACTGTTGTTACACTAAATCCTGAAGCTTTTGAAATATCCTTTATTGTTACCATTAATCCACCTTCTCAAATTCAAAATAGTTTAGATAGAATCCACCATCAGTTGCTTTAATTCTAAATGTAATAATTCCTTCTCTTAATGAAAAGTCATCTTCACTTGTCACATCAACAAATATATCATAACTACCTGTTATAGGTAGAACAGTTGTTTCCAAAGGAAATGGTCCAAGACCAAATAGTTCAATTGTTCCTGAATCTGACTCGCTAGAGATTCTATAAGTGATTGTGTAGTTTCCCGTTTCAGGAACGTATAGAGAATATTCCATATAATCTCCATCACTAATCCAAGTTAAGCATTCGCCTACTTCCCCATCAGTACAAACACCTATATATACACCAGATTTTGAATCGTAGTCTTCAGCTTCTATTCTTTCAGTAATATCACTTAAGTTAGCTGTTGTTAAGTTTGTGGTGACAAGGCCACTTCTATTTCCCGCAAAGTCAACTGCCATTACGGAAATTTTATATGTCGTATTTGGTTCTAAATCTTCTATATCATATGCATTTACTGATGATGTTCCTTTTAGCACATCATCTACTAAAATTTCATACTCTTTTACCATTATATCATCTTGTGACTCATCCCAAATAATTTTTATTGAATCGTATGTATTATATTGCATTGTTAAATTAGAGATTTCACTTGGAGCTTCTCTATCCAATCCAGCATAATCTTTCTGATAAACTCTAACATAATCAACTTCTAATGATTGTGGGAAAATCGTATCATCTACTGTTGGTCCTCCCCAAAAACCACCGATTGCTACATTAAGAATTAGATAGAAATCTATATCAAAAGGCCATGCATCAGTGACTTTTACAGTCGGATTTGCTAAAGGATTAAATCCAAACACACCCATACTTACTCCATCAACGAAAGTCTCAATATGACCTGGGCTCCATTCAATCTCATAAACATGAAATTCTGATTCCCAATCAGTTCCTGATAAGGAATAACCAATTTGTGTACCTAATGAGTGATTATATGCGCCAGTATGAATTGTAGTGTAAACATAATTAGGGTCTTTTCCAACGTGTTCCATAATGTCGATTTCACCTGAATATGGCCATCCCCCATAAACTGAACTTGTTGGCATCATCCA